>CAYYNJ010000282.1:0-323 GCA_964472775.1 uncultured Spirochaetaceae bacterium | reverse complement strand
CCCCTGTCGAAGGATGAAGGGGCGTATTTTTCCGATCCCCGGCGCCGGGGAAACCTGCCCCTGCGGATCTCTCCCCACTCTCTTTCTTTGATCGGATCGGGATCCCATGACCCCCTGCGGATACAGGCGGTACCCCGGGTTCAGGAGCTGCAGGCGGCTTCTTTCGAGCTCTCGGATCCCCTGGGGGAGGATCTCTATTCCCCCCTGCCCGGTCTGGTGCACCGGTACCGGGACCGGGTCCTGCTGAGAATGACCGACCTCTGTGCCCTCAACTTCCGCCACTGTTGCCGGCGCCGGTTGACGGGGGGGGCCCGTGGCCCGGT
>CAYYNJ010000281.1:1326-4448 GCA_964472775.1 uncultured Spirochaetaceae bacterium | reverse complement strand
AAAGCTGAATGTTTAACACCGGAAAGGGTTGGCGCTTTTCGAAAGAAATAAATAATTTTTATATTAACTAAAAGGTAGGAATAAAGCAAATTGCGCCGGCCCGGATCTGCCGCCGGGACTGACCAACGGGGCCAAAGGTAAACCCTTTGTTCAAGAGGAGCCATTTCGGGGTTACGGTTTTGACATTTTGCCGATAATCCTCTTTAATAACCCTATGGAAAAAGCGAGAAAAATGGCGCTGCGGTTTCTGGAGGAGAATCTTCTCTTGCCGGAACAGTTTGATATGGACAATACGGTGAAGGCTTTTCAGGGCGAGATGGAACAGGGGCTCACAGACCATGGTTCGTCTCTGCCCATGTTTCCTTCGTATATAGAGGAAAAGGCTGGTTCGGTGCCCTCCGGGGTTCCGGTGGCGGTGATCGATGCGGGGGGGACCAACTTTCGTACCGCCTTGGTGACCTTTCCGGAGAACGGAGACCCGGTAATTGAAGATTTCCGCAGTTTCGGCATGCCCGGAGTAGAGCGGGAGGTATCGGCGGCGGAGTTCTTCCGCCTGGTGGCGGATTACGCCGAACCGGTGATCCGCCGGTCCGCCCATCTAGGCTTCTGTTTTTCCTACCCCATGATTCAGGAGAGCGCCCACGACGGGGTGGTGAAGAACTGGACCAAGGAAGTAAAAGCTCCCGAGGTGATCGGACGGCCCGTGGCCCAGGGGCTCCGGGAGGAACTAAAAGGCCGGGGCGTGACGCTGGGTGAAAATCTGGTGCTTTTGAACGACACGGTGGCCACTCTCCTGGCGGGTAAAGTCGCCCAGGGCTTGCGTGCGGAGGCCGCCGGTGACTACATCGGTTTTATCTTCGGCACCGGCCAGAACTGTGCCTACCTGGAGCAGAACGAGAAAATAACCAAGGTGGCCGGATTAACACCGGGGCGCCGGCAGGTGATCAATATGGAGTCGGCGAACTTTTCTCTGGCCCCCCGGGGGCCCCTGGATGAAGCCTTCATCAATTCCACCGAAAACCCTGACCTCAACCGCTTTGAGAAGATCGCCTCCGGGGCGTATCTTGGCCCCCTGACGGGATATGTTCTCAAGAGCGGTGCCGCAGAACCGATGTTCTCTTCCGCAGCGGTCCGGAATCTAAGGACTATTCCCGCCGTAAAAACCATCGACATCGATCATTTTATCAGGGACCCGCGGAACACGGCGGTGACGGCCAACAACCCCCTGGCGGGATGTTTTCAGACTGATGAGGACCGCATCGCCGCCTGGACCGTGGTGGACGCCCTTTTGGAACGAGCCGCTAAAGCGGTGGCGGTGAATCTTTCGGCGGTGGTTCTCTGGGGGGGGCATGGCGAGGATCCCACCCGGCCGGTTCGGCTCTGTGTGGACGGGTCAACCTTCTACAAGCTTAAGGGCTTCCGCCCTCGGGTGGAGTACTACCTGAAGCAGTATCTGCAGGACCGGAAGGGGCGGTATTACGAGATCGTTCAAGTAGAAAACGCCCCCCTTTTGGGAGCGGCGGTGGCGGGGCTGACCGGATAATCCCCGGATTTTCATAGGAGGAAGGCCATGTCGGATAATCTATTTTTTGCCAATCCCCTGTCCGATCAAGATCTCAAGCGGCGGGAGGATTCCCGGGGCGAGGATCTTCGGGGCCATTATTTCCGGGATACCACCGCCCTGATCCACAGCTATCCCTTCCGCAGGCTGAAGCACAAGACCCAGGTGTTTTTTGCCCCCCGGAACGACCACATCTGTACCCGCATCGAACATGTGATGCATGTGGCCACCGTGGCGGCCACCATCTGCCGGGCCCTGGGGATTAACGCCGACCTGGCCTGGTCCATCGGGTTGGGCCACGATCTGGGCCATACCCCTTTCGGTCATCTGGGAGAAACCATCATCGGCGACCTGATGAAGGACCGGGGCGGGTTCCGGCACGAAATCTATTCCCTGAGGGTGGTGGATCATCTGGCGGGATACGGCCGGGGGCTTAACCTGACCAACGCGGTGCGGGACGGGATTCTCAACCACTGCGGTGAGAAGTTCGAACAATCCATTCGGCCCGACTTTACCATCAAGGATCTTTCTTCCATCAAAACCCGGGATTTTTATCCCTCCACCTGGGAAGGGGTGGTGGTGCGGATGAGCGACAAGATCGCCTACCTGGGCAGGGATCTGGAAGACGCCATGCAGCTGGGCTTGATCAAGCCGGACCAGATACCCCGGGAAGCCCGGGTTGTGCTGGGATCAAACAATTCCGAGATCATCAACACCCTGGTGCAGGATATCATAGAAACCTCCCTGAAAGAGGGGGTCATCGGTTTCAGCGACCCCATTTATGAAGCCACCCTGGTGTTGAAGAAATTCAACTACGAGAACATCTACTCCCACCCCCAGTTGACCGCCTACCACGACTACTTCGAGAGAATCCTTTTGAGCCTTTATGAATACCTGAGGGAGCTTCTAGATAAACGGGGCAGAGGCAACATGGGCTACGCAGGGGAGAAGAACTTTCTGGCCCAGCGGTTCGGCGACTATCTTGAGAAGATGGGCCCCTTCTACGAGGGCGAGAACGCCTTGGATGAAGACCGGGTAATCGATTACCTGGCGGGGATGACCGACGATTATGCCATCAACTGCGCCCAGGAGATCCTGATTCCCCAGCAGTTCAAGGTTCAGTTTGATACGATTCCGGGGACCCTTCACTGACTCGAAGGATGCACTCCACTCCCCGGGCTTCCAGACGGGCCTTCCACTCCTCCAGAAGCTTCCGGGGATGGGGCTTTAGGCTCTGATAGGCCCTGTCCAGGGTACGGAGGGGCCGGAATCCGGTGAGGTAAAAAACTTCTTCCCCCTCTAAAAGCGACATAATCTCTTCCCAGTCTTTCTCTTCCACAAAGCCGGGAACGGCGGTGGTGCGGAAGTGGTGAGGTATCCCTGACTGCTTGATCCACTCCAGAGATTCCCGCACCCTTTTGCCCAGGGTAGAGTTTCCCGGTTGCGGAGGGGCCAGCTCGGGGTAGCGGGAGAGCCGAGTCTTCAGATCCATGGCGATGTAGTCCACCTCCACCGTCGCCAGCCGTTCCGGGAAGGTGCCGTTGGTATCCAGCTTCACCTT
>CAYYNJ010000281.1:0-1316 GCA_964472775.1 uncultured Spirochaetaceae bacterium | reverse complement strand
GGATCGGGTCGATCAGGGAAGCCAAATCCTTGTGAATAAGGGGTTCCCCGCCGGTGATGCAGACACCTCCCAATACACCCTTTCGTTTTTCCAGAAACTGGAATAACTCCCGGGGTGGTATCTCCTCACCGGTGGGGGCCCCGGAAACAAATTCGGGGTTATGACAGTAGGGACAGCGCAGGTTGCATCCGGGGGTAAAAACCGTCGCCGCCACCAGGCCGGGATAATCCAGCAGGGTGGTTTTGACCAGCCCGAGACGCTCCAGGGCCATCCTAGGCTTCCTGAAGGACCTGGTTCTCCCGGGCCGGCGCCGTCAGCCGGGCCTGGAGTTCATCCACCCGGGAGGAACGAAAGAGCTCCTCTCCCTGGGGGTTTAGAAAGATGGCGGTAGGGGCGGCGTAGACTCCCCATTTGCTCGCCGCTTCTAATCCCTCCGGTGTGTCCACGTCGATGGCCGTACCTTCCTGGTCAAGACCGTCGAGAAAATTCTTTACCGGGGGGCAGTTGGGACAGGTCTGACGGAAAAAATAGAGGTACCCGCCGGCGGGTTCAAAAAGCTCTCCCTGAGGAACCGCTTCGTCATGGGGCTGGTGAACCGCCGAGTCTAAGGCCAGGGCGGCGTCCTGGGTGAAGCGGGGCTGGAGGAAGGTGGTTCTGAAGTTGTACTCTTCTCTTTTTCCCTTGTTCCAGTTTCTCACCGACCGATAGTAACCCACGATACGGCTGTAAACTTCGGTGGTGGTTCCCCGGTTATTTTCCAGCTGACTGCGCAGCGCTTCCAGTTCTTTGTTGATATCTTTCACGGTTCTCATTAAAGTTCTCCTTGATTATCCCGGTTGCTCAGGGCTCGTTTTTCCGATTCCAATTCTTCAATCTTCGATAAAATCTCCCGGTCCTTCTCTTCCTTGCACCGGGGACAGGTGAACTGCTCTCCCGGCAGATATCCGTGGATGGGACAGATGCTGAAGGTGGGTGAAATGGTGAAGTAGGGGAGCCGGTAGTTGGAGGCAATGGCCTGAACCAGGCTCCGGCATGACTTCCAGTCGTCCACCGCCTCACCGAGAAAGCCGTGGAAAACGGTTCCCCCGGTGTACTGCACCTGCAGCTCATCCTGATGGTCCAGGGCTTCGAAGATGTCTTCGGTGTAGCCCACGGGAAGCTGAGACGAGTTGGTGTAGTAGGGATCCTTCTCTCCGCTGGTGATAATGTCGGGATAGTGATCTTTGTCATGTTTGGCCAGCCGATAGGAGGTACTCTCGGCGGGGGTGGCTTCCAGGTTGCCCACCGGAAAGTTATACCTGTACCCGCGCAGCCAA
>CAYYNJ010000280.1:0-4450 GCA_964472775.1 uncultured Spirochaetaceae bacterium | reverse complement strand
GCTCCCGGCGGGTCTTGGTCCCATCGCCGGCGGAACCGGATAAACAACAGAAGAAGCAACCCCACTAATACTAGGGTAACTTTGTAACCTCCCTGCCAGGGCCCGTTCTGCATCAGAATCCGTCTCATGATAACCGGACCGATCATAGCTCCCAAGCCGTAGAAGGCGTGAAGCAGGGTCACTTGTTCTTTAGAAAACCGTTCCGCCGAAAAACCGTTTAACCCCGCATCAACCGCTCCGCCGCCGGTACCTAAAATGAACATGGCCAGGACCACGTGCACCCAGTGAATAGCAAGGGTGAATCCCGCCAAGGCTATAAAGACTAACACATTGCTCAGGATAAGCAGCCGGCCCACACCGAGCCGGCGGATTAGCAGGCCAGCATTGGTGCTGGAGAGAAAGAAGCCGCCGGTGGCAGACAGTTGAAGGATGGCTAAACGACTCAAAGGTTGACCCATCTCTCCCGCCAGGGATGGCACAGCAACCCCCCGACGGCCGTCGGGCAGTCCCCGGCTGATGAAAGCGAGAAAACTTAAAAATAACAACAGCCGGTTCTTCCTAATCAAGATGTTCCTCCTAATCTATCACGGTGTTCCAAAGAAACCTCATGCCGATCATGGCTTCAAAACCGCTCAGTTCCCCATTGGTTAATCCAAGGATCTCTGTGTTTCCGGAAAATCGCCCCCCTGCCCTGGCATAGATATTGGTGTGACGGGAAAGATTTATCTCCATACCCAGGGAGAGGGAGCCGTAAAAAAACCGCTCTTGGTTAGACGATTCAAAACCTTCAACATTATCATCATCGGTTAAATACCCCACGGAAACACCGCCCAGGGCGAGCCGTACCAGGGGATGGAGCTTCTTGGCTCCCCAGGGTGTCAGGAGCAGCTCCATTCCGCTGGACAGGTAGTAGCTGTTATCCCGGTCAGCGATGGTGATTCCCAGCTGAGCATGATCAAAATCGCTTAAAGGAGCCACCGATGTGAACCCGCCCAAGGCCAGCCAGTTATTAACCTGAATACCCGTGAAAACCTCTTCCAAAGGAAAAACATCTCCGTCCATGGTAAACCCTGCCCCGGTGGCGGACCCCCCATAAGAAACAAAGGCAATTTTGGGAAGGCTTACTCCCGTCAAGGTGGATCTTTCCTCGAAAACCTCCGCTCCGGCTGCACCCGCCAGAATCAAAACGAACATACATACGGTAAGAACTCTCTGGGACTGTTTCATTTAAGAAACCTCCTGAAAAATATTAAGATATTCTCAACATGGAGGTTTCCGGAAAAAGAACCTATCGAATAATTTTCGTGTTCAGAGGGAAAAAGGCTAGGTATTTTGTACTAGTCTCGAATTCGCCTAACTCCGCAGTTTATTTATCAGCTCTACCCGGCTCCGGGCTTCGGCTTTTTGGTAAAGATTATAAATGTGTGTCCTCACCGTGGCCGGAGAGATACAAAGTTCCGATGCTATTTCCTTATTAGACAGTCCACGGGCAATCATCACCGCCATTTCTGTTTCCCGGTTGGACAGACCCAGTGCCTTAACCCGTTCCTGAGGGACCTCATCCCATACCGGAGCCCCTCCAACACCGGGTTTGTAGAGCCGGGCGGCGGCGGACATGGATACGATATTCCATCCGAGATAGAAAAGATAGTCAGCAGAAAAAGGAATAGGTCTTAAAATACCCGAGACCGCCACGATATACTCCACTAGTCCCATAGGAGCAAATACAAGGGCGCAGACAGAATAGGCCCTTAACAGCGGCTTCATCACCGGAGGTTCCCTGGAGGGAAGAGGCAGACGGAAAACTAACCCCAAGGAGGCTACTGCGGCTGCCACCAAAAGGTGACCTCCCAAGTTCCAAGCCACCGAGCTAGTCAAGGTCGTCAAAAATGGAGAGAATGAACCACCATCATTCCCATTAATTACTGCAAAAAAGAACATGTTAGCCAGGCTCTTAATGATAACAAGAAAGGAAAGCACCTGCGCCGCCCTAGGAAGGAGAACATCGCCCTTACCAGCCGGGGCTATCCGGCGAATGAGGAAAAGGGCGATCACATAGAGGCTGGTATTTATGGCGGAGATAACTAACAAAATGGGAAGTTTAAATGAGGCACCCAGTCCGTCGGGGAGGTTTTCAATATAAAAAAACGAAATCAGAAATCCGAGGCCAAGAAGAAATAACAACTGAAAAACTAAAAGGGGCCGGAGGAGCCAGCTCTTTACCCGCATGTCCAGAAGAAGGAGGGCCGCTCCGCCCATAAATCCTGTGGAAAAAAATAGGACATAAAAAGCCATCAAAAAATGCTGCATTGTCCCGCCTCCCTCTTGTGTTGCCAAATGATAGTAGTGGGAAATGGCAGTGTCAAGCATACCTGTCTGGGCAATTTTTAGAAAAACAGCAGCTCAGGGAATAGAATAAATCCCGCCGGAAGAAACATTATCATCGAGAATCTTACGAATTTTTTCCGATAGATCATTAATGGAAAACGGTTTTTGGATAAAGTGAATGTGATGCTCCAATATACCGTGTTCAGAGATAATATCCGCCGTATAACCCGACATGAAGAGCAGTTTCAACTCAGGCCGCTTGTTCAAGAGAGTCTCGGCTAAATCACGGCCGTTCATCTCCGGCATAATCACATCGGAAATGAGCAGGTCGATCTTTCCTTCAAATTCATCCACCAAGGCAATGGCTTTTACCGGTGTCGAAGCGGTTATCACCGAATATCCTAAACTCTCGATGATGGCTTGGGTCATTTCAAGCATCACCGGCTCATCCTCCACCAGGAGAATGGTTTCATCCCCCCTGTCTCTGACTGGATTGTATTTTTCTTCTCGGGTTATAACCTCTCCGGTGTGGCGGGGCAGATAGATTTGAAATAATGCCCCCTGCCCCGGGGAGCTTTCAACCTCAATGACCCCTCCATTTTGTTTAACAATCCCGTAAATGGTAGAAAGACCAAGACCGGTGCCCCGCCCGTCCACCTTTGTTGTAAAGAAAGGTTCAAAAAGATTTTCCAGGGTATCAGCATCCATTCCCGCACCATCATCCTTAACCGAAAGAAGGACACATTCCTCGGCGGAAAAATCTTCATGTTTTCTCTGGAATTTTTCACTGATACTGTGATTTTCTAACCGAATAATAAGGTTCCCGATACCGTCGATGGCATCCACGGCGTTAATACAAAGGTTTGTAAGGATCTGATCAATCTGGGAAGAATCCATCATTACCAAACCTGGATTCTGTGAAGGCTGCCAGGTTAACCTGATGTTTTCCCCGATGAGCCGTCCCAGCATTCCGAGCATGCCTTTAATGGTTTGGTTCAGATCCAGGACTGTGGGCGAAACGGTTTGCTTCCTGGCGAATCCTAAGAGCTGCCTCGTCAGATTGGAAGATCGTTCGGCGGCATAGAGAATTGCCTTAAGGTCTTCCTGGAAGGGACTCTCAGGCTCCAGGGCTTCCATGGCCAGTTCGGTGTGGCCGATGATGACACCCAGCATATTATTAAAATCATGAGCTACCCCCCCAGCTAATCGGCCCACAGATTCCATCTTCTGATCCTGGAGCAACTGGGCCTGTATTCTATTCTGTTCACCTTCCGCCTGTTTCCTACGACTAATATCGGCGTAGTTCCCTAACATTCCTTGAATTTCTGGATCTTCCAATAAGTTAACAATGGTAATTTCTATCCATTTATAACTTCCATCTTTACAGAGATATCTACATTCGGTGGTTCCTGTGGAATAGGGACGTTTCTGAAGATCCTCGAGAAAATGCTTGGCCCCATCAACATCATCGGCATGACCATTGTCCCAGGTACTAGTTCCCACCAATTCCTCTGGTTTCCAGCCGAAGTGTTTCTCAATGTTATCACTTTTATACCAGATGATACCTCCGCCATCAATGATGACAATGACATCTCCGATGTTGGCCACCATCTTTCGAAACAGGTTTTCGCTTCTTGTAAGATTTTCTTCCGCCCGAATACGTTGACGGAGTTCGGCCGAGAGCTTGCTTGTTTTTAATTTTACCTGATGACGAAGTATTATGTTGCCAAGAGCAAGAAAGACAGTCATGAGAGCTGCGGCAGAAAGTATTCCCAATATCCAAGCAGGAATGGTTTCAGTGCTGTTGAATCCCTCACCAAACCATTTCTTCAAAGAAATATGATAGACCGAACCCTCCTCTTTCTTGAAGGCTCCTATGTGCTTATCCAGTGATGCAATAATATTTTTGGGATCACCCTTAGTCACGGCGTAGCGGATTTGTATGGGATTAAAAACTATGGGCGTCGACTGAATATCGTAACCTACCGTTTGTGTTTGAGAGGAAAGGTAGTTAAATACCCCCGCATCACTGGAACCGGTATGAAGAGATTCAATCATTTCATCATAGCTGTCGACTATCTTTTTCTCGAAGGGCATTCCCATCTGTTCGAGTAATGAGAAA
>CAYYNJ010000279.1:4079-4488 GCA_964472775.1 uncultured Spirochaetaceae bacterium | reverse complement strand
AACAATTAGCAGAAGCTGCAAATAAATGGATCGCGAACATGGATGATCCGGAAAAAATCGTTCCAGAACCGCCACCCCACCGTATTCATGGGGATAGTTTTGACGATGGCCCACTTGGTGAGCTGATCGACACCGATGATCCCCGCCGTCAGCACCAGAGGCCAGGCCTTATTGAAATGGTATTTTCCGGTCATTCCTTCTCCTGTAAAACGGTATCTGCCGCAAAACCTCGGGGCAACTGAGTCACACCGCCGGTATAGAATTATTAGTGTTTCTCACCGTGGACCCTAGCTAAAGAGCTCTAGAGCCCCGTGGGAACATCGATAAATTCGGTCTCCAAACCCAGATCCCGGGCTACCCGGCGGGCCACTTCTCGGACACCGTAGGTCTCGGTAAGGTAGTGTCCTCC
>CAYYNJ010000279.1:0-4069 GCA_964472775.1 uncultured Spirochaetaceae bacterium | reverse complement strand
TACAATTTAGGGTTCCTTCTCGGTGTTGGCGGAGTGTTCGGAGGAGGAACGAAGGGAATATTCTGATATGATAACATACAAGAGGCCTTCGAGGCAGTGATGGTAAATCTGGTGAGAGACCTCGCCGGTAATATAAAGATCCACCTCTTCATCCATGGCCTGGTAGACCTCGGTGGCCGCCCCTCCCGATACCACCGCCACCCGGGAAATCCGGTCCTTGCCGAAGGGCAGCAGGGAAAGGCAGGTTTCACGGGTCAGGCCCAGCCGTTCCAGGGATTCATCCAGGGTGAGAGGATGAGGCAGGATTCCTTTGAAGCCGATTTTAACCCCGTTGTAGACCCCGAAGGGTTCCACCTCTTCCAGCCCCATGCGCCGAACCATGGCCGCATTATTCCCCAGGTCGGCATGCAGATCCAGGGGAAGGTGGGCGGCGTAGAGGGCCAGGGGGCCCTCCATGAGGAGCTTGATCCGCTCGTAGAGAGGACCGGTTAAAGCGGCGGGCTTCCCCCAGAAGAGTCCGTGGTGAACAAAAAGCAGGTCTGCTCCGGACTGCCGGGCCCGCCGGAAAGTTTCCTGACACGCATCCACGGCGAAAGCCGCTTTATCCACCGTCGCCGCGGGGTCACCTACCTGAAGGCCGTTAAGAGAGGCATCGATCCTGGCGTAAGAGGATATATCCAAAAGTTCCCGGAAATACTCATCCAGATCTTTTAAAATCATAGTCCTTACTATAGGCGGGGAACCGTGGTTATGCAAGGGGACAGTTTGAATTCAATCCTCCGCCCCGGGTGGTATCTCCCTCCATAAGACCCCTCCGTAAGATTAGCCCGAACCTTGACATCTCCGGTTGAACAATCCATTATGCAAGGTAGGAATCAGCGCCGCCCAACGTGGTAACCGCCTCCTGAACACCACGATAACTCCCCAAGGAGCAGACCAATGAGCCAATCCCGGGAATTACCCCTCAACGAAGCGCTATTCTCCATTCCCCTGGATGAGATTGAACACCTGGATACCGATTCCCACCGCTGGAGCGGCATTATCGGGCAACCCCGTGCCCTGGAAGCGCTGAAAATGGGGACCCGGATCTGGCAGAAGGGCTATAACATCTTCGTCACCGGCCAGCCCGGAACGGGACGGAAGACCGCCCTCTATCAAATTCTGAAAGAGCACCCCTCCCCCGGGGCGCCTCAGAAAGACATTGTCCTGACCTACAATTTCAAGCGGCCCGACCATCCCAGCCCCATCTATCTGGAAGCCGGTGAAGCGAGGCAGTTTCAGAAAGATCTAGGGGAAATGATCATGAACCTCCGGCAGCAGATTCGAAACAAGCTGGAAAGTCCGGGGTTTAACAAGATTAAAAATGACATCATCAGCAGCATCAAGGACCACGAACGGCGGGTGCTGATGAATTTTGAAGCCCGGCTCAACGAAGCGGGTTTCACCGCGGTAAACCAGGAATCGGAAGATCCGGACAGCATCGACATCGCCTTTATGAGCAAGGAAGGTCCCCTGCCCCTCCCCCTGCTGGAAGAACGGCTTGCCCGGGGAGAGCTTGCGGAGCAAGAGTTTCTGGAACTTCGCCACCGCTACTTCTCCATGAAAGACGACCTTCACGCCATCTTCCGGGCCCTTCTGCGCTCCAAGAACCAGATGCGCAACGAAATAGCCGCCCTGAAGGTGATCACCGTAACCCCGGAAATTCATCTTGAAATGGAAAGTCTCCGTATCGACTATCAAGATCCGTCGGTTCACAAATTCCTGGACGATATGGCCGAAGACATTGCCAATAATCTGGATGTCATCCTCTCCGATGAGGAACCGCAGGATGATTCCCCTGAGCCGGTATGAGATAAACCTCCTTAAGGAGAACCGCCCCACTCACCAATCGGCGCCCATCGTTTTCGAAGGGTACCCTACCTACAAAAACCTCTTTGGGTTCGTAGATCCCCCTTCCTCCTCCTCAAAAGAACCCCGGGGAACCCACATGGATGTGGTAGGGGGAGCCTTCCTCCAGGCGTCCGGTGGATACCTGGTGATTAACGCCGAAGACCTTCTTAAGGAAGAACAGGCGTTCAAGTATCTGAAAAGAACCTTGGAAACCGGAACCGTGACGATTCTGCCCGAAGAGGCCATATTCTCGGGTCCTCGGAAAAACCTGATTCCCGAAGACATCGCGGTTAACGTCAAGGTGGTTCTCATGGGCAACGAGAATCTCTATGAGATGCTGTTCAACCGGGACCCCGAGTTCTCCCGCCATTTTAAAATCTCCGCCGATTTTGACAACACCATGCCCCGGACCCCCGAGACCATGGGAAAATACATCCACTTCATCGAAACCCAATGCCCCTTGAAAGACCTCCGGCCCCTGGACCTGGGAGGAAAGGCGGAGGTTATCCGGTTCGGCACCCAGCTGGCGGAAGACCGTTCCCGGCTTTCCACCTGTTTCGGCGAGATTCTCGACCTGCTGGTGGAGGCGGATTATTGGGCCCAGGAAGAGAAAAACCACGCCATCACCGCCGCAACGGTTCGTCAGGCCTTGGTAAAACGGCGCTACATGGCCAGCCTGGCGGAAGAAAAAATCAACGAAATGATAGCCAACGGGGACATTCACATTCCCCTCAGAGAACCCCAGGTGGGTCAGATCAACGCCCTGGCGATCCACGAAAGGGGGTTTTTCTCTTTCGGAACCCCCTGTTTGATCTCGGCCAAGACCTCCCCCGGCGATTCGGGAATTATCAACATTGAAGGCGAAGTGGGCCTGTCGGGGGAAATCCACGACAAGTGGGTGTACATCCTGGAGGGCTACCTCCGGCACCACTATACCCCCCGTTTTCCCCTGACCCTTTACGCCACCCTCTGTTTTGAACAGTCCTACGGAGAGATCGACGGAGACTCCGCCTCGGTGGCGGAGATGTGCGCCCTCCTCTCCTCCATCGCGGGCATTCCGCTGCGGCAGACCATCGCCGTCACGGGCTCCCTCAGCCAGACCGGCCAGGTTCAGCCCGTGGGGGGCATCACCGAAAAAGTGGAAGGCTTTTTCGGAATTTGCGCCCAGCAGGAGCTCACCGGGGAGCACGGCGTCATCATCCCCCGGCAGAATATCAAAAACCTGATTCTTCCGGAAAACATTGAAGCAGCCCTGAAGGATCACCGTTTTCACCTCTATCCGGTGGATACCCTCAACGAAGTTTTGGAAATTCTCTCGGGTCTCCCCGCAGGAGAAAGAGGTTCCAAGGGCGTGTATCCTCCGGACAGCTTCAACTATCACGTGGAAAAAAGGCTGCGGCAGCTGCACGCCTTGGTAAAGCGGTCCGACGACTAAAAAAATGAGTTTTTGGATGTATTTGAAATGATAAACCGCCTTGACGGCTGCTAAAATGGCTTCTATAATTATTAAGAACGTTTCTTAACTATACTTTTATTTTGAAAAAATTGGTGGATACTACATGGCTCAAAACGTCGATGAACTAAAAGTCCGGAAAGCGGCCCGATCTTCTGTCCCGTTGTCAATCAAAACCTACACCCTGCCCCACGAAACCGAAGAGTACATGGAGTCGATCCTGGGAGTATTCCTTGACGAACTGGGTCAGGCGGAACTGAAGGACCGCATAGCTTACTGCCTGAGGGAACTGGCGGTTAACGCCAAAAAAGCTAACACTAAGCGGGTTTATTTCTCCGAGAAGGGGTTGGATATCGGCAATCCCCAGGATTACGAAGTGGGGATGCGGTCGTTTAAACAGGAGACCCTGGATAACATCAACTACTTTCTGGAAAAACAGAAAGAAGCGGGCCTCTACATCAAGATTGTCTTCCACGCCAAGGGAAGAACCCTCACCGTGGCGATCAGGAACAACTCAGAGATCGCCCGGAAGGAACAGATGCGCATCTACGACCGGATCGCCCGGTCCCGGGCCTTTGAATCCATGGAAGAAGCCCTGTCTTCGGTGCTGGATGATTCCGAGGGGGCCGGCCTGGGCATCGTGATTCTCGTCCTGATGCTGAAAAAGATCGGTCAACATGTGAATGAAGAAATATTAGAGGAAATGGAATCTATGGTGAAGGACGG
>CAYYNJ010000278.1:1755-4503 GCA_964472775.1 uncultured Spirochaetaceae bacterium | reverse complement strand
GACGTCCGATGCCGCCGCTTTTTCGGCGGGTTGCAGGGGGACAAACCAGTCCCGGTAGGCCTCCAGGGTTTCGGCGGAAGAAGCCCCTTTTGCCTCCAGGATGTCCCGGGCCGGACCGGGCAGACCCGTACCCTCTTCCGGCGTGTAGGGCAGCCCCTTAAAGAGGGCCGTAAAAAGCCTGACGCTGTCGGTTCCTATCTCCCGGTCTCCCGCCGCTCCGTAGACTTCCTCCAGCTCCTTCACCTGGATATCCGCCGGATTCTCCCTTCCGGAAAAACCGTAGGCGGCGGCCAGGGTCTCTGCGGAAATACCGAAGACCTCTTCGATATCACCAAAGGTATAAGAGCCTCGGATGTCGGCGGGGTTATACTCCCCCGCCGCCGCTCCGGTACTATATTTAGCCGGCTCCTTGGAACTCTCGGTCTGCCAATACCCCAGGGCGGTACTGATAAAAAAGGCCGCTAAAAAAAGCACCGGCATGACCAGGGCGGCGGTAAAGGCTCTGACTCTCATTTCTGCACCCCCTCTAACTTTCCGGCGGAAAACTCCAGGGTACGGGGAACGGGGCAGACCCCGTCGCCGGAGGTACATTGATAGCAGCTGATGCACTGGTGGTTCCGTATCACCCCGGGGGTAGAGACCTCGATGTTCATGGGACACACCCGGTCGCACCGCTTACAGTCGATACAGGTCTCCTTGTTCCGCCGCAGCGGGATAATCCGGAAAAGATTGGTGAGCCCTAATACCGCCCCGTAGGGACAGGCGTACTTGCAGAAGGGCCGCTCCACCAGGAGGGAAAGAACCATCACCACCCCCAGAATCACATAACCCGCCGCCGCCACCTCGCCGGTCCAGAAGTTAAATAGGGCGAAGTAGGGATCCACGCCTTCAAAGACAAGCTGCCCCGAACGGGCGGTCATGAAAACCACCCAAGCTAACAGCAGATACCGCAAATACCGAAGCCACCGGTCTAAGCCGGGAGGAACCATCCGGTTATACCTCTTCTTGAAGAGTTTCCGGCCCAGCTTCCCTAAAAGCTCCTGGAAGGATCCGAAGGGACAAATCCAGCCGCAGAAGAGGGGGCCCAAGAAAACGGCGGAGGCAAAAACCGCCGCCATCAGCACCAGGCTCGACTCATGAATCTTTTTCACAAAGGTGCCGGCGGTGGAAAGGGTGTAGAGGCTGACCACCCCGCCGAAGGGGCAGACCGCATGAAGGGAAGCGCTGCTGAAGAAAGAAATTCCTCCGCCCGCTTCAACCAGGGTATGGTTCACCGCGATGAGGGCGATGAAGAGGAAAAAAAACAACTGCACCCAGAACCTTAAAGACCGCTTTTTTTTCATAGAGTCTCCTTTCCGCACGATTTTCCACCATCATGGCTGAGAAATATGAACCGATTGTGAATTCTTTATGTATTATAGCCAATCGCTCCTTCTTTTTCACCGAATACCAACACGGTCTTCATCAAGGCATAACAGGGCCGCCGGATCATGGGGCCATGAAGAGTATCGATTTTGCCTGTTCCGGAGAAGGACGGGGCCACGTGTCCCGGATCCTGGCGTTATCGGATTTTTTTGACCGTTCCTACCGGCTCTCCTTCTGGTGCCCCCCCACCGTGGCCCCCCTGCTGCGGCAGAAATATCCCCACGGAGACATCAACGAGGTGCCCTACCTGGAGCTGAAAAAACAGAACCACCAGATCCACTACCCCGGCACCGTGGCGGCCAACTCCCCGCACCTGTTCCAGGCGCCCCGGATCATTCGGAATCTGGCCCGGAACCTGAAAGACCGGGAGGCGACCGCCCTGATTTCCGACTTCGAACCCTGCTCGGTCCGTGCGGCGGCCCTGGAGGGAATACCCGCCTTGACCCTGAACCATCCAGGACTCGTCCTAAAGAACCCCAGCCTCCGCCCCGAAGCCCTGGCCGCCCAGGCGGTGGCCCGGCTCATGATGCCGCCGGCCCAGGAAAATCTGATTTGCTCCTTCTACGACGGGGATCTGGGTCCGATTCTAAGGAAGGAGCTGCGGCAGATCACCCCGGTAAAGGGGGATTATTTTGTGGTCTACACCAAGGAAGATTCCCGGGAAAGACTGCAGAAAGCCCTGGAGCCCTACCGATCCCTGTCTTTCCGGTTTTTTCCCGACAAGAACCGAAACTTCGACCAGGCCCTGGGAGGATGCCGGGGGGTCATCGCACCGGGGGGGCACCAAATCCTCTCGGAATCTCTGGCCCTGGGCAAACCGGTCCTGGCCTTTCCCCAGAAGGGCCAGTATGAGCAGCTTTTAAACGCCCGGATGCTGGTCCTCTCGGGGTGGGGACTGCAGGGAGACATGGACGCCCCGGAAGCGGCGCTGGAGCGGTTTTTCCGGGAGATAGATTCCTTCCCCCTCCCCGCCCGGGAGCCCCGCCGGTTCTGCCTGAACGACTCTACCCTGAAGGCGGCGGCCCGGCTTCGGATATTTATCGAAGAAGCCTCCGCCGGCAGAGGCGGGACAAAACGGCATCAGTTAAGCTATTTCCCCGTTCCGGCCGGTCAAACCAGGAGGTTGATGCAGTCGAAGATGTAATCCAAGGCGTCTTCTTTGATCACCTGCCGGACACAGCCCGTATCCTCCCAGACCAGCCCACCCTTCCCTTCGCCGGAAGGGTAGGTCTTTTTCTGCCCCTCCTCGTACCAATGCACCAGGGCGATGCGGCCGCCGCTGACCTCGATACAGGTAATCCCCCGTTTTCCGATGCAGCAGCC
>CAYYNJ010000278.1:0-1671 GCA_964472775.1 uncultured Spirochaetaceae bacterium | reverse complement strand
CGCCGTTGAACAAGCAGGGAACCGGCACGGTGTCGCTGTAGAGGAGGCTCAATTCTCCGGGCGGTTTTTTACCGGCCATTTGATCCAGCAGCCCCTTATGCCTTTGAATCCGGGCCGCCACCGACGCCTTTTCACCCTCCGCCACGGACCGGTATCCCCTTAAAAGCCGCTCCAGGGAAAACTTCAGGGAATCCGCCTTAGACAGGGATTCGAAAAGGGGCCGATGGGTGTGGCCGATAACAGAAGCCACCTTGGCCCGCCGGCTGAAGCGGTACACCCGCTTTTCTATCTTATACTGTTTCCGGGTCTGCTTCAGAGGGAAGAGTCTCAGAATGCTCCAACAGGTACTCCTTTAGAGTGCTTTGTCCAAAAACGCTGGAGCGAAAGGAAACGCGAGTTAGAGAGAGGTCTAACTTTTTATTTGACACTGGGAAAACCTTATGTTAACGTTTCTGCTAAGCGTCGAAGTCATTCTATTTGGAAGATGTTTTTTTAAATAGAGCAGAAAGGTATACTCCTGAATAAGTGCGTAAAAAGCGAAAAGAGACCCGGGAAGATATTATTGGCCGTTTGTTACAAGAAAGATGCTTCGAATTTTTTATACAACAAATGAAGAGTACTTTTATTGTGAGCAGGCCAGCCAAAGAGTTAAGAATCGGAGACGTGTACTAGGGAAAAGAGCCTCAGGAGGAAAAGATGAGCTCTTTACAACCGAAAAACCAAAACGAAAAAGCCATTCGCTTAGTGGAGTATCTGGAGCGACTGGCAACTTTGCGCGTAAGTTTAGTCAGGGATATAGAAAATTATGAAAAAAAGTGTTTTTGGTTATCAGACGTTCCCCATGAGCGTGATTGCTTCACACAGGCATGGGGCCGTGACGAGGAACATGAACCGGACGAATGGCTAGAAGTTCAAAGCAAGCGAGAGCCGGAATTACCTGCCGTCCCGCCTTCCTGCAAAGAGTGGGTGGACCCATCGGCGCTCCAAAGAAAGAACGACCTTCCTGAACTCCTTCCGCAAATCAAGCGGCAAATTCAGAACCCTATTTGGCGAGAGGGATCAGACCAGCCGGAAAACATCTCCCACAGCGAACGCCTTGAGGATTATCCAGAGATTCAACAGGACTGGGAGAGCTATGTTGAAAACAAATGGTTGCTGTGGGTAGACGAACACAACTCTTGGGAGGGAGTCTACAAAGTCTACTCAGCGCTGTTTTCTATTCACCAAGAACAACTCCGGCTTGGTGAGGAATACGAACTCGTGCTCGGCCTGGGACTGTTGACATGGCAGACACCCACAGGGCAGCGCGTACAGCGTCATTTGATTGTCGCCGACGCCATCCTGGAGTTTGAAGCCCGACTGGGCAAATTTACCGTCCGACCCCATCCCGAAGGCACCAAGTTACGGCCTGAACTCGACATGCTAGATATTGTGGAGCAACCGGCGCGCGCCGAGGAAATCGCGAAGGTTTCGCTGGCCGCAGCCGAAGACGATCCTTGGAATAAGCCATGTGTTGAAGACGTGCTTCAGGCTTTGGTCCATTCGATCGACTCACGAGGTGATTATAACGGCTCGTTGGAAACGAAAAGCAGCCGCGATTCGGCAAAACCCATCGTAGAGTACGCCCCCGCTCTGATCCTGCGAAAGCGATCTACCAAAGGTCTTACAGAA
>CAYYNJ010000277.1:0-4513 GCA_964472775.1 uncultured Spirochaetaceae bacterium | reverse complement strand
ACCTTTTCTTTCAGATGAACAAGGTACTGGGCGGTGAGTTTGTCCGGGTTTCATCTCTCTCCCTGGAGCACCGGGCTGTTTTTCTGCCTCTTGTGGTCATGAGCTGTTATCCCACCCTCTATCTGGCCCGGACCCTGGGAAGCAGGCTGAAAACCCTGGCCACCGAACCCTTCTACCTCTACGCCCGGGCGAAGGGGCTATCACGGGTTCAGATCCGTTTTCGGCATCTGGGACCGGCGGCGGTAAAACTGGTACGGGGAGACCTGAACAAACTTCTTTCGCTGCTCTTTATGAATCTTTTCATTACGGAACTGATGTTCAACATCAAAGGCCTGACCGCATTTCTCTTCTCGAATATCCGGCAGTACACTTTCACCGTTAATACCTTGTTCCTTATTCTGACCCTCTATATCCTGGTCTTCGGCATTCTCTATGCCCTGCTGTCGGCGGTCACACGAATCATGGAGCATGCGGGACCATGAAAAAGGTTAACTACCCCCTCATTCTTGGAATAGTATGTCTCCTTCCCATCATCGGCGCCGCCTTTTTCGGCCCCTGGCTGGCCCCGTACCCGTTGAATTACACCGAATCGGTTCGATACGAAGAAACCGGCCAGGGCCGTGTGATTGTGGCACCGCCTTCACCCCCTTCACAGGAGTATGTCCTGGGAACTAATAAGAAAGGACATGATATTCTTACCCTTCTCCTCTACGGAGCCAGATGGACCGTTTTTACCACCACCATCTTGGCTTTATTAAAACTGCTCTTGGGAACAGTGTGGGGGATCCGGAGAGCCTTCAGACCGACTAAACCATGGACCGCCCTATCGACGGGCCCCCTGAATGCCCTGCCTCTGGTGGTGTTTCTCTATTTTATTTTGGCCCCGATTTCAGCCAACTTCCCCTTCAGCCCCATGATTCTCGTTGTCCTTTTCGGCCTGGTGATTATCTTCTTCGGCACCCCCGCCATCGCCCTGTCCCTGGAAGCCGCCGCACGGGAGCAGATGGCTCAGGAATATTTCCTGGCGGCCCAGACCCTGGGAGGCTCATCCCTTTACTTGATCCGGCATCATCTGCTTCCCTTTTTAAAAGAGAAGCTCATAATACTCTTGCTCACCGAGATCACCCTGACTCTCAATATTATGGGGCAAATGGGAATATTCGCCGTCTTTTTGGGGGGTACGGTCGAAACGTTTGACCCCCGCACCTTCAACTCCCGGGTGCATGAATGGGCCGGACTGGTAGGACAGTCGCGGTTTAACATCTTTAGTAATCAATGGATCCTTCTTGGCCCTATGACGGCAAACATCATCACCCTCTTGGGCTTGATTCTGTTTTCCGAGGAGCTGCAGCATCGATACCGTAGAATCTACCGGCGATAAATACTCAATTCCGCCGTGGAATTACCGATATATTGAATAACTTCACAACGAAAAAGGGCTCGACGGCCGCCGCCGGAAGGCCGGACGAAGTGGGAAAACCGGGAGGGACCTCCTTGACAGATGAAGTAACCACATCTTTTTCCTCACCCCCCCCCACCCTTACCATAACATCCGATCTAACCGCAAAAAGCCGGGGACGTGCCCTGGCGGTGGTTCTCAACAAGATCAACTACGCCCACTTTCAGGAAGCGCCCCTTTATTTGAGGCTCAAGCATCAAAAATTCCCCCGTTCCGTCGTCTACCCTGTTCACCCCATGCCTTGTGAGGACAACACACTCTCTCTCACCTGGGTTAAACCGCCGACTCCCCAGATACTGTTGAGCCACAGGGTCGACCAATTAATTATTCCCGGAGATGAAAAAATCATCACCATGGACCCCCTTTCGGTGGAGGTGGGGGAAAACGGAGTCACCCTGATCCTTCCTGCGGAGGGCTCGGGGTTCAACCGCCGAACCAAGGTCAGACATTCAGGACAAGCCGAAGTTATCATGGTGCAAAACGGCACGGCCATAAAGGGCAAACTGGTAGACTTTTCCAGCAACGCCCTCAAGGTGGCGGTGTCGCCGGAAGACCGGGAGACCCTTCTTTGGTTTAACCGGGAAGAACCACTGATTCTGAACTTGAAGAGCGGTTCCCATCTCCATTTATCCAGCGAATATCGCATACATTCTTTCCGGGGGGAGGATGGCCCCGAATTTGCGGTTTTAACCCCGCAAAACGAAAACATCCGCCGTTATAAGCCCAAAGAGTTCAGGGGTTTAAGGTTCGTTCCGGCGGCGCCCCTCTACCTTAGGTTTACCCACCCCCTGTCCCAATTACCCACGGAACTTCGGGTCCGGGATTTCTCCGGCTCGGGCTTCTCTGTGGAAATCCCGGAATACCGGGGGAACCTTACCCCGGGGCTATTCCTCACCGAGACCGATATCATCCTCCCCGGAGGCGAGCCCCTGAAATGCACCATGCAGGTACTCCACCGTCGGATGATCGAAGAAAATGAAGTGTACGGCATGGCCATCATCGATATGGATCCTGCTAAACATGTACGGCTTCTGCAGCACCTGCAGCAGTTAGAGGACCCCCATTCCTTCATCGACAACAACCTTGACATGGAAGCTCTTTGGGAGTTTTTCTTCACCTCCGGTTTCATCTATCCCCGGAAATACAGCCATCTCAGAGAAAACCGGGAAGAAGTCAAAGAGCTCTACGAAAAGCTTTACCTCCAAACCCCCTCCATTGCCCGCCACTTCATCTACCGGGAAGGGCGGGAGATCCGGGGGCACATGGCCATGCTCCGAACCTACGAAGAGGGGTGGCTGCTCCATCACCATGCTTCCCGCTTAGAACATAACAGCAGCGCCGGCCTCCACGTGCTGAACCAAGTGGGAAGCTTCGGCAACAATAGTCACCGCATCCAAAGCCTCAAGATGAAGTACCTTCTCTGCTACTACCAGAAAGAGAATAAATTCCCCCGCCGTATTTTCGGGGACATAGCAGAGAAGATTAATGATCCCCGGAGCTGCTCCCTGGATGATTTTTCCTACTTCCACCTTCCCCGCTCCGCCCCCTCATCAGGAGCCCTGCCGGACGGGTGGACCCTCACCGAGGCGGACAACGAAGATAGGGCGGATCTAAAAAGCTTCTACCGGCTTCATTCCCAGGGGATGATGCTTGACGCCTTAAATCTAAAAAGTTCAAAACCGCCGGAATCCCTCTATCAGGAATACCGGAAGGCGGGCATTTTCAGGGACATCCAGACCGCCTCTCTCCGCCATGAGGGCGAGCTCCAAGCCATGATTATGATGGACCGCTCCGAAGGGAGCCTCAATATGTCCGACTTGACCAATTGCTTTAAGGTATTTGTTACGGCACCGGAAAAACTATCTCCGGAGATTTTACGAACGGCGTTGCAGTTTCTTTCGGGAGCCTTTGATGGCCCGGGTGATCCGGCGGTGCTTCTCTATCCTGCGGGATTCGGCAATACCCTTTTCCAACCCGAAAAATCCTACACCCTATGGGTCATTAATATGGAATCCAGCGATAAGTATTTTCGCTACCTTAAAACTCTGCTTCGGTTCGCCAAGCACTGAGGATGTTCATGAATGAGTAAACCGACGAAGAACCAGGGACCCTACAACAGCCGCATCATCAACTCCTTCATGCACCTGATCGAGAGCCGGTATCCCCATGTGGATGTGGAAGAGCTTCTCAGTTACGCAGGGATGGAACTCTATCAAGTTACCGATCAAGCCCACTGGTTTGATCAGGAATCGGTGGACCGCTTTTATGAAAAGCTGGTGGAACTCACGGGAAATAAAAGAATAGCCCGGGAAGCGGGCCGATACGCCGCATCCTACCAAGACAACAACCTGATGCGCCGTTACTTTCTCTCCCTCCTCGGACCGGCGGGGGCCTACGCCTCGGTAGGCAAGGCGGCGCAGAACTTTACCTCCTCCGCTCACTACCAGAGCCGAAGGCTTCATCGAAACAGTGTGGAAATTATTGTTACCCTAGAGGAGGGAATCACCGAGAAACCCTACCAGTGCGAAAACAGAATGGGAATGCTGGAAGCCGTGGCCATGCTCTTTCAGCACAAGCTCCCCCGGATCCTCCACGACGAGTGCCAATTCAAAGGCGCCAACCGCTGCCGGTACATAATCACTTGGGATAGCTCGCCCTCCATCACCTTCCGGCACATCCTCTCTCTCTATGCCCCGGCGGCCCTGGCCTTAAACTTCGGATGGCGGGCCCTAGGATTTTCCACAGGACAGATCCTGGTTCCCGCCCTCAGCCTGGCGGGGTTTTTTGGGATCCTCCTGGTAAGCAAAGAGATGGAACTTCGGGAAATTAAGGGCTATATGGGGAGTCAGCAGTCCGCGGCGGATGAGCTGATTCATCAGATAGATCTGAACTACAACAATACCAGGATTGCCCAAGAGATCACCCAAGAGGTGAACAAAAAAATAACCCACGAAGAAATCATCGAAAGGGTCATGCAGGTGGTGCAGCGGCGGCTGGATTACCCTATGTTTTCTCGTCGGGAAACATTGCTAGTGGTGGAAATTTGGGGGTAAA
>CAYYNJ010000276.1:0-4534 GCA_964472775.1 uncultured Spirochaetaceae bacterium | reverse complement strand
ATCGGGGATAGCCCGGAACAGTTTTATCTGGGTCACGTAGGCTATCACGTGGACCCGCCGTTTCGAGGGCACGGCTACGCCGGGCGGGCCTGCAGGCTGTGCGTGCCGCTGATGACCGCCGCCGGTATGGGATCGGCCATGCAGACGGTGCGGGAAATCTCCGGCGAGGTTCTGAACCTGGTGAAGGACATCGCCCCGGGGAGCGGCATGATTTCTCAGAGTACCATGGCGGTAAACCAGCTGACCGTGGAACTGGACAACACGGCCCAGCGGCTGGACCAGGAAATCCATCGGGTTAAGACCGAGTAAGGCCGTGACCAGTATTCGTGCGGATATCCTGGGGGTCTGTATGGGGGTCGAGAAGGCCCTGAACCGGGTGGAGCAGCTCCGGAAGGAACATCCCGGGCAGCCCATCGCCACCATCGGCCCCCTGATTCACAACAGCCGGGTCCTTGCCTATCTGGCAGAGAAGGGGATTGAGGTGGTCTCTTCCCCGGAAGAGTTCTCCCGGGGGTTGGCGGTCATCCGAGCCCACGGGCTGCCCCCGGAGGAACGGCGGCGCTACGAAACCGAGGGGGTTGAGGTGGTGGATGCCACATGCCCCCGGGTTATCGCCTCCCAAAAGCGGGTGGCGAAAAGCTCCTCCCGGGGCCGCTTTGTGGTTCTGGTGGGAGACCCCCGGCACGGCGAAATTCAAGGACTAGCGGGGTTTGTCGATAAATCCGGCCCCGGTTACGCCGTGGCTTCATCACCGGAAGAGGCGGCGGCCCTAACGCTGCCGGGGGATACCCTGGTGATCGCCCAGACCACCATCAAGCAGGAAGAGTATGATGCCGTGGTGGAGGTCCTCCGCCGCCAGAAGGTGGCTCTAGAGGTGGCCCGTTCCATATGTCCCGCCACCCGGAACCGTCAGAGCGCCCTCAAGGCCCTGGCCGAAAAGGTGGACGCCCTGCTCATCATCGGGGGAAAAAACAGCGCCAACACCACCGCCCTCTACACCACCGCCGCGGCCACGGGTAAACCCTCCTGGCACATCGAAGGAGCCGGCGACATCCCCGACGAGGTGCGGCGGTACGACCGGGTCGGCCTCTCCGCCGGGGCTTCCACGCCGGACTGGATCATCGCCGAGGTGGAAGCATCCCTCTCCGGAAATGACTAAACGCCGTCTCACCGGGGGCATCCTGTTGGCTCTTACCCTTCCCTTTCTGGTTTCATCCTGTTACTACCTCAAACAAGGCCGGTATCTTTTGGGTTATCACGCCAGGGCCAGGGGGGTGGAAAAGGTTCTTTCCGATGCCGGTACACCGGTACCGGTCAAAGATTTTCTTTTAGAAGCGGCCAAGATCCGGCGGTTCGCCGTGGAATCCCTGGGGCTAAAGGAAAATAAAAACTACACCACCTACAGCGAGGCCCGCCGTGATTTTTTGGCCTACGTGGTCTCCGCCGCCGAGCCTCTGGCTTTGGAGACCTGGTATTGGAATTATCCCTTCCTGGGTAAGGCTCCCTACCGCGGCTTTTATGAAGAGGAGGATGCCCGCAGGGAGGCGCGGCGGCTAAAGGATAAGGGGCTGGATGTCTGGATCCGACGGGTTGATGCCTTTTCCACCCTGGGGATCCTGAAGGATCCCCTCTACGATTTTATGGCAGACTATCCCGTACACCGTCTGGCGGAGCTGCTCATCCATGAACAGACCCACGCCACCCTCTGGATCAAGAACGATACGGCCTTCAACGAAGATTTAGCCTCCTTCGTGGGCGTGGCGGGAGCCCGGTTGTATCTGGAGGCGGAGTACGGATCCGATTCGCCGGAGCTTGCCCTGATGTCCGGTTCCCGGGCCGATTCACGACGGTATACCGAGGATGTGTTTGAACTGAGGCATCGGTTAGAGGCGCTCTATGCCGAAGCGGCGGAGGCTTTGCCCCGGGAGGAAGGGGCCCGGGCAGAATATCTGGACCGGAAAGAGAAGATCATCAAAGATTTTCAACAGGAGTTTCTTTCGTGTTATAATACCCGCTACACCACCGACCTCTACAGGGGGTTCGGGGAGATTCCGGTGAATAACGCCTACCTGGAGCTGTTCCAGCTTTACCAAGGCCGGGAGGATTGGTTTAGAACCCTCTTCGAAGAAGAGGAGGGGGATATGAAACGGTTTTTCCGGCGGGTCCGTCGGGAAAAGGGGCTCAAGGCGGAGTAATCCCCGACGGAGCCCCCAAAGGAGATGGGAGATACGATGAAAATAAGCAAAGTTCTGGCGCCGGTGGTTCTGCTGCTGATTTTGGCCGGATGTGCCACCTCGGTGGGCCGGGTCGCCCGGGATCCCCAGGCCTACAACGGCAAAACCATCAAAATCAGGGGCGAGGCGGGCAGGGGGTTCAGTATTCCCCTCACGGACATCACGGTTTTTATACTGCACGGTGAGGATACCAGTGTTCCCGTGGCGGCTTTTTCCAAACCCCGGGAAGGGCAAACCTATTCGATAAGGGGAACGGTGTGGGCTTTTCCTCAGGATGGGATGGAAGCGGAAACCACCGAAGCGGTTCAGGCGGTGGAAGATTTTCTCATTGAAAAGGACCTGGTGGAGCGGAAAAAAGCCCGGGATGCCTCGGCATTGGTGTTAACGGCGGTTAGAAAACTGTCTCAGGGGCTGGGGAACATCTGGTTCTTGATCGAGGAATAGGCTTGACATAGTCCGGCGCTGTTGCCATATTTATGAAGGTAAGAATGATTCCCGGTAGATACTTTGATCATGCCGGGAAACTAGGTGTTGACGGAGACGAGTAACCCGGCACCGCCGCAGAGATATTCCTTGCGGAAAATCTTGAGAGAGGGGGATCCCCAGGCTGGAAGGTCCCCTGCGGCAGGACGGTGCGAAAACCCCTCCCGAGCCGGTCTGGTGAAAGCGAAGGAAGAATCAACTTCGTTGATTCTTTTGGAGTTTTACTGTGTAAAACTCCATGAATACAGCAGGTGGTGCTGATTCTTTCAGGCGTTATTAGCCGGACAGGACAGGAAAATAAGGGCGGTCACCCCTCCGGGGCGGGCCGAATTAAGGTGGAACCGCGGAAAACGGACCTTCCTCTATCAGGAGGCCTTCACGTTTTTCGTCCTTTGTGTTGAGACTCCCGCCGGGAGGGGTTGGAAACTTCTTCGAAGTTATCCAGGCCGCCGGCAGGAGAAGAGGCGCCGGGGACGAAAAGGGGTGAAGGCCTTTTTTATTCTGCCCTGGTTAAGCCTCCGGTTTTGTAATTCATCCTGAGGAGGAGATACCATGTCCGACGAAAAAGACAAGAAATTAGAGACGATCCGGCATTCCATGGCCCACGTCATGGCCGAAGCGGTGCTGGAGATGTTTCCCGATGCCAAGATTGCCATCGGTCCCGCCATCGAGAACGGCTTTTACTACGATTTTGACCTGTCCCGGCCCCTGAAGCCGGAAGACCTGGAAACAATCAGTGAGAAAATGCAGGTCATCATTAAGCGGCAGCTGCCCTTCGAGAGAACCGTGGTCTCCCGGGAAGAGGCGCTGCAGCGGTTTGCCGGTCAGCCCTACAAGCTGGAATTGATCCGGGAACTCCCGGAGGACCAGGAAATTTCCCTCTACAGCCAGGGGGGCTTCACCGACCTCTGCCGGGGCCCCCATGTGGAAAGTACCGCCAAGCTGAACCCCCAGTCCTTCAAGCTTCTCTCCATCGCCGGGGCGTACTGGCGGGGCAGCGAGAAGAACCCCATGCTGCAGCGGATCTACGGCACCGCCTGGTCCAGCCCCAAGGAGCTGCGGGCTTATCTGACCCACCTGGAAGAGGTAGAAAAACGGGACCACCGCAAGCTGGGCAAAGAACTGGATCTCTTTTCCCTCCATGAAGAGGCGGGACCGGGGCTAGTCTACTG
This sequence comes from uncultured Spirochaetaceae bacterium, assembly GCA_964472775.1. GTDB lineage: Bacteria > Spirochaetota > Spirochaetia > UBA9216 > UBA9216 > CAYYNJ01. Next base: position 645 of record CAYYNJ010000276.1, on the reverse strand, counting down.
GCACCCCAAGGGGGCCCGGATCCGGATGGCCATCGAAAACTTCTGGCGGGAAGAGCACTACAAGAACGGCTACGAGATGGTCTACACCCCCCACATCGGGAAATCGTGGCTCTGGGAGACCTCGGGACACCTGGATTTTTACCACGAAGGGATGTATCCCCCCATGGAGATGGACAACGCCGAATACTATCCCAAGCCCATGAACTGTCCCTTCCACATCATGATTTACAACAACACCAAGCACTCCTACCGGGACCTTCCCTGCCGCTGGGCGGAACTGGGGACGGTGTACCGGTACGAGAAATCCGGGGTGCTTCACGGTCTTCTGCGGGTCCGGGGATTCACCCAGGACGATGCCCACATCATCTGTACCCCCGATCAGGTGGAGGATGAGATTCTCCGGGTCCTGAGGTTCAGCCTCTACATGCTCCGCAGTTTCGGCTTTACCGATATCCAGGCCTATCTTTCCACCCGTCCCGAAAAAAGCGTCGGTGAGGAAGCCAAGTGGGATACCGCCACCAAGTCTCTCCAGAAAGCCATCGAAGCGGAAAATCTTCCCTTCGCCCTGGACGAGGGGGGCGGTGCCTTCTCTTCAATGAAGAGAACGGTATGATGAATTCTACAATGAAGATTGTAAGAGGCAAG
>CAYYNJ010000275.1:0-4575 GCA_964472775.1 uncultured Spirochaetaceae bacterium | reverse complement strand
GACGGATGACGCTGCGGCGCTGCTCAGAGCTTACATCCTTATCCGATATCCCCGCTCCCCGGCCAGTGGGAACCAGGTGGTAGAGACAGAAGCGGGGTATATTCTCCTCGATTGCCAAATTGAGGAGATCTTCGGGGATTTTTACGGTGCTGCTTTTCAGCGACTTCGGTCTCACCGGCCCCGCCTACATCATCCTCTTTGCGGTGATCTACCTGGGATGGGGAATCACCTACACCGCCAATGATATCTCCTACTGGTCCATGCTTCCCGCCCTCTCCATGAATCAGAAAGAAAGGGAGCAGATCGGCGCCTTCGCCCGGATCTGCGCCAACATCGGCCTCTTCGCCGTGGTGGCCGGCATCGTCCCCGCCACCGCCGCCCTGGCGGGGGCCTTGGGATCCATGACCCGGGCCTACTTCGTTCTGGCCCTGATTATCGCCGTGATCCTGGTGGCGGGACAATCCATCACCCTCCTCGGAGTCAAAGAGCCCCGGAACATCTTTTTGAAATCGGAATCCACCAGCCTCAAAGGCCTGGTGGAGGCGATCTTCAAGAACGACCAGCTTTTGTTCACCGCCATCTCAATGGCCCTGTTCATGATCGGCTATGTCACCACCACCAGCTTCGGCCTCTACTTCTTCAAATACGCCTACGGTGACGAGGGGATGTACGCCATATTCGCCCTGGTCCTGGGAGTTTCCCAAATTACCGCCCTGGGAGTCTTCCCCCTCTTCAGCCGGCGCTTCAGCCGCCGTAAGATGTACACCGGTGCCACCGTCCTGGTGGTTCTGGGATACATCATCTTCTTCTTCTCTCCCATGAACATGATTTTCATCGGCACCGCGGGAATTCTGCTCTTCGTGGGTCAGGCCTTCATCCAGCTGCTGATGCTGATGTTCCTGGCGGATACCATCGAGTACGGTCAGCTCAAACTGGGGCGCCGAAACGAAAGCATCACCTTCGCCATCCAGCCCTTCATCAACAAAATAGGCGGCGCCATCGCCAGCGGCATCGTGGGGGCCACGGTGATTCTGTCGGGGATAAACGATGCCGAGACCGCCGCAGACGTGACCTCCGGGGGGCTCTTAATGATGAAATTAGCCATGCTGATTCTGCCCCTCTTTTTCATCGGCGCGGGATACCTGATCTATCGTAAAAAGTATAAAATCGATCAGGCCATGTACCAGGATATTCTCCGCCAGCTCGAGGAGCGGGGAGACATCAAACTGTCGGGAATCAAGATAGAAGAGTAGGCCGCCCCCGGCGGGAGCGGCCTAAAGAACCTTCATTTACACAAGGCTAAAAATACCAGCGCACCGCCGCGGTTATCTGGGACCGGTCCCGGTAGACGCCGAACCGGCCGTCCTCTTCCCCCAGAAAGACATCCGCCCCGGCGGAGACCTCCAGACCGTCCTCAATCCAGAAGGCCACCTCGGGCCGCAGCAGGCTGTCCAGGGGATCCAGGCCGACGTAGCCGAAGAGGCTGGCGGTAAGGCGCTCATCCAAAAAGGTCCGCTGCACCCTCATGGTGACGGTGTGGGCCAGCTCTTTCTGGTTCACCAGATTCTCATCGTAGTCGGCGATGTACTGTAGAAGGTACTGGGCCGATACGGCGTGGTCTCCCAGGTTGCCGTCCAGCCCCACCAGGGTCTGAATGAAAGGATGGCTCTCCACCACCAGGGACGGAGGCATTCCCGGCTGAAGCAGGGAATAGTGCTTGTCCAGGGTCACCGAACCTTCCGCCCGGACCCCCACGGGGCCCACCGTGGTGGAGATGATTCCCCCCGCCATCAGGGACCGGTGGTAGTCCAGGGTGGGAGCCAGGGGATTACCTTCGGCCACGGGAAGATCCTCCCAGCCCCAGCCCCCCACCAGCTCCAGGGTCATCCGGGGTCCGAACAGGCTGGCCCGGAGGAACAGCTCGCTGTTTTCCAGGCTCGCCTCGGGGAGAGCCGCCGCGGAAAGATCGGGCATGGCGGCGGTCTGCCAGACCGATCCGGCTTCGGGCAGGATCGAGGGTATGAACTTCTGAATCCAGATCGCTTCCAGGGTTAATGGTCCTGCGTAGGCGGTGGCCTTCACGGCGGGCACCCCCAGGCGGATCTCTTCGAAATCCGCCAGGATGAAGTACGCCAGATTCTGGGGGCTCACCACGTCGGTGATGAAGGCACCCTCGGCCTGGCCCCAGAAAACCGCCTGCTTTCCGATTCTCAGGTCCAGGTGATCCCAGAAGAGGTCGATGTACGCCTCCCGGACCCCCCACTGCGGGGCATCCCCGGTGTCGGCCAGGGGATCCACGTGGAAGTAGGGACTCACATGGAGGGTTCCGCTGTCGCCCCAGTAGTCCAGGTTCAGCATCAGGGATTCCCTCATCTCATGAAAATCTCCGGATTCGACACCCGCAGCGTGCTGGCTTCTCAACAGGCCCGATATTTCCAAGCCCTGGGCGCCGGATAGAAAAGCGGCGGTACACCCAAACAGCGTGATCAGGGTAAGTTTTTTCATCGCTGCGCCCCCCGCTGCATCTGCCTCTCCGAGAAAAAGGCGTCGTTCAGGCCCGTATTAAAGGCCACATCCTTCATCTGGATCCGGGTGGACGAGTTTTTCACCAGATTCTCCATGGTCATGTCGGTGATGACCCAGAAGCCGTCCACAAGCCTGGTATCCTCCACGGTGAGGCGGCGGACCACCTGGCCCGACCCATCGATGAACTCTTTCCGTATACCCACCCAGGTTTCGGGATCCACCCAGCTGCGGGTCTTACTGTACTCCCGGGGCGCCGCTAAAGGGGTGCTTTCCACCACCAGGTATCTCTGACCCTGGATCTGGTCCTCCCCGGTGACCCGGTGGGTATCCAGATCGGGATGCCGGAGGGTCATGTCTTCGTAGGTGAAGTCGGATCCCATGAAGGAATCGTTCTTGCTGTCCGAGGCGATCCTCCGGATCCTCCTCATGGCGGGAAGATAGATCCACTGATCATCGGCCTGACCGCTGTCGTAGGACCAGGTCATGAAACTGGTATCCTTCACATCCGCCGGAGCGGTGAAGAACATCATCTTCTTTTCCACCCCGTTTTCATCGAGCTGATACTGCTGGATGCTCCGTTCCCGCACCGATCCCCGGGAGTTGGTGATGGTCATCACCAGTTCCGAGGTCATCCCGTTTCCCTTGGGGCGGTTGTACACCTCCTCCATCACTTCCGTACCGGACATTTCGGCGGTAAGCCCCGCCGTGACCAGGGCCGTTAAGGCCGCAAAAAACAGAATTTTCTTTCTCATGATTCACTCCTCCGGCTGCGGAACAGCCGATTTTTACTGTCAAGGTTTCTCATGAGCACCATGAGAACCGTCAGGGTTCCCAGGGCGCTCACCGCCATATTGAGTCCCACCAGTCCGCCCACCTGGCGGTTGGGGGGAAAGACGCTGAATAAAAGGACGCCGAAACCGCCCATGATGGTCAGGGCGTTGAAGACCACCGCCCGGCCGGTATTGCTCAGGGTTTCCGAGGTGGCCAGGTCCAAGGAATCTCCGGCCAAACGGCGGCCCCGGTAGTGCTCGATCAGGTGGATGGCGTAGTCCACTCCGATGCCCACGGCGATGCTGGAAATCAGGGCGGTGGCGGAGCTCAAGGGGATTCCCAGGATTCCCATGACCCCGAAATTCACCACCGCCGTGATGGCGATGGGGATGGTGCCCACCAAGCCGATGAGGATGCTGCGGAACATCAGGGACAGCAGCACCAGGACGATGATAAAGGAAAGCCCCAGACTCCAGATCTGCCCCTCCATGAGCAGCCGGGCAAAGATATAGGACTTGTAGCCGCTGCCGGCGTAGGAAACCGACAGCCCCAGTTCATCCAGCTCCGGCTGTGCCGCCTCCACCTGTTCGATGATCTGGGTGATCAGGGCGGAGCTGTCGCTTTTCAGCTGGAAGGTCAGGTTCAGGGTCCGGTAGTCAAAGTCCACCACCTTGTTCAGGTTGTCCGGGTCGCCGGACATCTCGTAGAGCAGCAGGTACTGGGCTATAAGCTCCCGGTCATCGGGGATCACCTCGAAGGCGGGGTCGTCGCTGTTCATGACCCGGTGCATCCGGGTGAGGTAGTCGGTGAGGCCGAAGCTGTTTCCCACCAGGGGGTTTTCCCCCATCGTTTCCTGCAGGGCCAGGGCGGCATCCAGGGCCCGGGGATCCTTGAAAACCCCCTCTTCATCGCCGGAGAGGACCACCTGGAAGGTGGAGGTTCCTCCGAAGTTATCGTTCACAAACTTGTCGGTCATGGCGATAGGGCTGTCCTCCTGAAAGTTGGCCAGGAAACTGGTATCAATCCAGACCCGGGTGGTTCCCCACCCCGCCAACACCACCACCAGCGCCGTCGCCAGGAGAATCACCCCGGGCCGTGCCAGGATCCGGGGCGCCCTGCGGGCGGCCAGCCGGCCCGGTTCTACCGGTTCGTTCAGTTCATTCTCCGTCTCCCGGCCTTTTTTGACAGGGCCAAAGAGCAAAACCGAGGCGGGGAAAAGGATCAAGGCCAGAAACATCTCCACCAGCCCCCCGAGGGCGATGAAGATGCCGAAATACC
>CAYYNJ010000274.1:0-4575 GCA_964472775.1 uncultured Spirochaetaceae bacterium | reverse complement strand
GGTCGGCCGAGGCGATCCCCGCCACTACCGCCAGCCGGGCCAGCTTTGTCTCGCAGGAGGACCGGCAGAAGTCAAGAACGTGGGGAAGAATGACCGCATTGGCCAGGCCGTGGGGCACCCCGTAGAGGCCTCCCAGATTATGAGCCACCGCATGAACATATCCCACCGAAGCTTGGGTGAAGGCGGCGCCGCCGTGAAAGGAGGCCCAGAGCATGTTGTTCCGCTCCTCTTTCAGGGAACCGTCTTTAAAAACCTTCTCCAGATTCTCAAAAATCAGCTTCACCGCCTTTTCGGCGCTTTCCCGCACCCGGGGAATGTCATGAAGGCCGATGTAGGCTTCCACGGCGTGGGTCAGGGCATCCATCCCGGTGGTGGAGGTGATATGGGAAGGCAGTCCCATGGTCAATTCGGGGTCTAAAGCCGCTCCCCGGGGCACCAGCTTCAAGTCGCTGGCGGCAAACTTTTCGTGAGTTGAAGCGTCGGTAATGACCGCCGCCACGGTGGTTTCCGACCCGGTCCCCGCCGTGGTGGGCACCGCAAAGAGGGGCACCGGTCGTCGGCGCACTTTGAAGAGGCCCCGCATCTGCCGCACCGTCTGATTCGGGTTCGCCGCCCGGGCGGCGATGATCTTGCCGCAGTCCATGGGGGACCCGCCGCCGAAACCGACAACCCCCTGGCAGCGGTTTTTCAAGAAAGCCTCTAAACCGGCTTCCACGTTTTCTATGGTGGGGTTAGGCTGGACGTCATCATAGCGGGTCCAGACAATATTCTCCCGGTCCAGGCCGGCACAGAACTCGTCTAACAATCCCAGTTTTACCAGCCCCTGGTCGGTGACTATCAGCACCGAACCGAGGCCCTTCTTTTTCAACATGCCCGGAAGCTCTTTCACCGACCCCGGCCCGCTCAGGATTTCCGGCCTGGGAAAGGCTAGGAGCTGAATAATAAACCGCATAACGTAGTGGTAGATACGATAGAATATCTTTTTCATCGCCGCATAATCTCCTCTTGGTAATAGGACCACTATAACCCAATCCCGGCGTGAAGGCCAGAAAATTACACGAGTAAAGAAAAATCCCCCCTTCGGTTCACCAGGTTTTATCGGTTTTTCTTCATCAGGGACCTGAGGGGCAAAACCTTCAATGAAGACTCTTCAGAAACCCCGAAAACTCATCCGCCTTCTCCCATTCCCCGGGAAGACGGTACTTTCGGATAAACTCCCCGATGAAGAGAATCACTTCGGCGGGGTCTTCGAGTCTCCGGAGGGCGGCCATTTCGTCGACCTCGGTGATGAGGGTCTTGATGCGGGGGAACCGTTGTTCCAAAAGGTCGTTCAGGGGCTTGCCGTCTTCGGGATCACAAACCTTGAGAAGGTTCCAGATTCGCAGGGCATTCAGGGCGCGGTCCGCCCGGCGGGAGGGCTCTTCCATGCCGGCCATGCCCGACACGGTATCCTCCGCCAGCTCCTTTACCGACGGGGCGATGTCGTAATCCATTTCCCGAAGCAGGCAGTTCAAAGCGGGGGTCCAGCACTCGATGTTGACCAGGCTTTCCAATTCCTGGAACCGGCCGTCTTTATTAGCCATTTTAATAAAACCCCGGGCCCGGAGAACCCAGAAGAGAATCCGGCGAAGCAGCATGTCCCAGTCCAGTTTTTCCAGATGCCGGGACGGTTCGTAATCGGGGCCCAAATCAAAGTCCGCCTCAAGGAGAGGCCCCAGGGTCTCTAAGAGCTCATCGGTCCGTCCCATTTGAGCCACTAATTCGTTGTATTTCAGTTCATACGGATCGTACCAAATGGCCAGATAATTTCGGTTCTCCAGGCTGCTGAGGGTGACCTGGGTGTTGAGCCCTTTGTATGCCTTCAGGGCGGGATGCTTCCGCCGGTTCCCCAGAACGACTTCCAGGGGGCGTCCCAACCTTCGGGAAGTCTCTTCGGCCCAGAGATCCAAGGCCCGGTTTATGTAAGGGTTATTAAGGTCCCGAATCGCTTCTTCGGTGGCAAGATTAAGTGTCACGGCAGCTCCTCCAGGCCCCATCATGACAGGGAGCCCCGGGTCCGTCAATGGCAGGTATCCCGGACGGTAAACCTGGTTTATAATGAGCCCATGGCGGAGATCTATATCGGTACCAGCGGCTACTCCTATCCCGACTGGCGGGGAGTATTCTATCCCCGGGGAATGAAGGCACACGAATTCCTCCCCCACTATTCCCTCCGTTTCGGCTTCACCGAATTGAACTTCTCCTACTACCGGCAGCCCCAAGAGGGGCAGTGCCGAAAATTCCTCCTCCAGACTCCGGCGGGTTTTCTCTTCACCTTGAAAGCCCATCAGAGTCTAACCCACCAGCGCGGCCCTCACTGGGAAACCGAAGCGGCGCTTTTCCGGGAAGGGATTGCTCCCCTGGAGGAAGCCCGCCGGCTGGGAGCGGTGATCCTGCAGTTTCCCTACAGCTTCGGATATACCCGGGAGAACCGCCTCTATCTGTCCCGGCTGCTGGACCGGTTGGAAGGCCTGCCCCTGGCGGTGGAGTTTCGAAAGAAGGAGTGGCAGATTCCCTCCGTCCGGGAGGGGCTGCGGAACCGGAAAACCGCCGAGGTGATCACCGACTCACCGGAGCTTCCGGGACTGCCGGAGGCGCAGGTGAGTCGAACCAGCGATTGGAGCTACCTTCGTTTCCACGGCCGGAACGCCGAAAACTGGTGGGAGGGGGATAATACAAGCCGGTATGACTATCACTATTCCGCGGAGGAATTGAATCACTGGTTGGGGCCCATCGGCGATTTAGCCCGAAACACCAGAAGACTCTTTATCGCCTTCAATAATCACAGGAAGGGTCAGGCGGTGGAAAATGCCCTGACCTTGAAAGAGATGCTGGAACAAGGGGGGCTTAGGGTGGAAGGTCCGGCGGCCCCGGTCACCGAAGGGGGCACCGGAGCAAGTCTCTTTGATTCTTAAAGGGATGTGAGAAACGAATGTTTCTCGGCTTTCATGAATTTCTGGGCCCGGTCAAGAAAAAGCCGGGCGGTTTTATCATCGGGATTACGGGAGAGCACTTCCTGGAGGAGCTTTTCCGCCTCGGCAAATTCCCGTTTGGCAAAAAGAAGAATCGCCGTCTCAAACTCTCCCTTCGTTTCTTCCTTCAGTTCCTTTACCGCAGCATCTTCGGCGTTGAAGATCTCAAAGAGCGAGACCGATTTGGCCTTTCCCTTCACCTTTACCTTTCCCAGGAAACGGAAGTTGAATTCCGTAGGATTATCCAGTTTGACGAAGGTCTCCTGACTGATCACCACGCTGGCATGGTAGAGCTTGGTGACATCCTGGATCCGGGCGGCCAGGTTCACCGAATCGGAAATCACCGTCCCCTGCATCCGCTCCTTGTCTCCGATTATTCCCAGAATCAGGTTTCCCGTGTGGATCCCCACCCCGATGTGGATGGGCCGGTAACCGCACTTAGCCCGGTATCCGTTGTAAACCTTCACATACTCTAACATCTCGATGGCGGTCCGGATGGCATCCTCGGGCCTATCGGGATAGAGGGCCATGATGGCGTCTCCGATAAACTTATCGACAAATCCGTTGTTCCGGGTAATGATGGGGGTGAATTGGCTCAGGTAGGAATTGATGAACTTGAAATTCTCCTGGGGGGTCATATTCTCCGACAGGTTGGTAAAAGCCCGGATGTCCACAAAAAGGATAGTCATCTCACGCTGGACCTGGTCGCCCAACTTCACATCGGTAATATTCTCCTGACCGAGAGATTTCAAGAATTCCTTGGGTACGAACTGGCTGTATACCGAACTGATCCGGGAAAGCTGCAGGTGGGTGTTGATTCGGGTGAGAAACTCTTCCTGCTGGTAAGGCCGGCGGAGATAATCGTTGGCCCCGGCGGTGAGGCTTTCCATGGACTCACTGCCCACATCCCTGAGTACCATGATGACCGGAAGCTCGTCGGAGGTGCGCTTCCGGCGGATCTGCCGGCAGAGATCGTGGCTATCCATGTCGGCCAGATCATCATCGATAACCACCATCTGGGCGTCTCCCTGTTCAATCCGGGAAAGACAGTCCTCTCCCTTCATGACGGGGACGATATTATAGTTCATGGTGGCCAGTTGGCCCTTCATCACCTGAAGCATCACCGAATCGGAAGACACGAGGATGATCCTGATATCCCGCACCGATTCCACCTCTTCCAGCAGGGGCTGCAGGTTCTCCAGGGCATCGAGGTGAACCGCCATTTCCTCGGAAAGGACCTCGGTTTCTTCCTGGAGGTTCCCATAGGGCAGGGAAAAACTGACGATTAAGCCGTCGTCCTGGGGTTCCACCTCAAGCCGGGAGCCGTGAAGCTCCACCAGCCGCCGGCTCAGCCGGTAACGGAGGATGGCCATCCCCATGACATCATCACTCGCCTGTTCCGCTTCGTTATTTAAAAAGGCGGCGGCCTGAGAGAGGCGTTCCGAATCCATCCCCTGGAAGGTGAGCCGAATATGTCCGTCCTTCTCCTGGGGGAAAGCCTCCAGGAGGATTGTCCCGGAGGTAATATTCTGAATTCCATAGCTGAGGAAATTGTAAAAAATCT
>CAYYNJ010000273.1:411-4592 GCA_964472775.1 uncultured Spirochaetaceae bacterium | reverse complement strand
CGATGTGGAAATGGGGAAGGGGTACGAAGGGACCGTGGGGCCCGGAGAGGCCGCCTATGTTCCCACCGGCGGCATGATTCCCGCCGGGGCCGATGCGGTGGTGATGGTGGAGTATGCGGAACTGTTGGGGGACCGTGAAGTCGCCCTGATGAGGCCCAGCGCCCCGGGGGAGAATATCCTGCCTGCTGGTCAGGATGCCGGGGCGGGGGATATGGTTATTCCCCGGGGACGGCGGCTGCGGCCCGCGGATCTGGGGGCCCTGGCGGCCTGCGGCTACACCGAACTGGAGGTTTACCGCAAACCGCGGTTGGCCCTCTTCTCCTCCGGAGACGAGCTGCGGGAGCCGGGGGAACCCCTGGGGCCCGGGCAGATCCGGGACATCAACCTGATCACCGTGGCGGCGGAGGCGGAGCTGCTGGGTTTTGAGGTGAGCACCGGAGGAGTCATCCCCGATGAAGAGGATGTTTTTACCGCCACCCTGAGGGAGGCGATGAAAACCTCCGATCTGGTGGCGGTGAGCGGCGGCAGCTCCGCAGGAAAGAAGGACTACACCAGCCGGGTTTTTGATGCCCTGGGAAGTCCGGGGACCTTTGTTCACGGCATCGCCTTCAACCCCGGTAAACCCACGGTCCTGGGGGAGGCAGACGGCTTTCCCCTGGTGGGGCTGCCGGGGCATCCGGTTTCGGCCTACCTGGTTTTCCGGATCCTGGGGCCCCTCTTCCTCTCTCTCTTTCACGGGGTTCAGCCCGCCCCGGCTCCGGCGGTGACCGCCCGGCTCGCAGAGAATCTCCACGCGGCCCCCGGGAGGGATACCTACAAACCGGTCTTTTTGACCCCCGGCGGGGAAGGATGGCTGGCCCGGCCGGTACCGGGGGATTCGGGGATGATCACCGTCCTGAGCCGGGCCCAAGGGTATATCCATATCCCCCGGGCCTCCGAAGGGCTGGTCCAGGGGAGCCTGGTGGACGTATTTCTCTTTTAAAAGGAGCGGCCGTGAAGCGGAATGTGTATTTAAAGACCCTGAGCCTCGAGGAGGCCCAGGCGGTTATCCTGGCGGAACTCTCGCCCCTCCTGTCGGGACGAACCGAATCGGTTCCCGTGGCCTTGAGCCTGGGCCGGGTTACCGCCGCCCCCGTGACGGCGCTCCTCTCCACTCCCCACTACAACGCCTCCGCCATGGACGGCATCGCCGTGGCCTCCGGGGAGACCCGGGGGGCGGATCCGCGGAATCCCCTGACCCTGAAAAGCCCCGGCCAGTTCGTTTACGTGGATACCGGCGACCCTCTCCCGGAGGGCCGGGTTGCGGTGATCATGATCGAAGACCTTCGGGAGGCCGGCGAAACCGAGGCGGTCATCACCGCCCCCGCCCACCCGTGGCAGCATGTCCGGCCCGTGGGGGAGGATGTGGTGGCGGGAGAGCTCATTCTTCCCTCCCATTCCAAGGTGCGGCCCATGGATATCGGGGCCCTCATCGCCGGGGGCATCACCGACCTGACCGTCTACACTCGTCCCCGGGTGGGGATTATCCCTTCGGGCACCGAGCTGATCGAAACCCCGGACCAGATGAAACCAGGGGCCATCCTGGATTCCAACTCCCGGATGTTCGAGGCCCTGGTGACCGAATACGGCGGGGACCCCCGCCGCTATCCGCCGGTGCCGGACGACTACGCCCTTTTGAAGGGGGCGGTGACCCGGGCCCTGGAGGAGTGCGACATGGTGATCCTGGGGGCGGGGTCTTCCGCGGGAAGCGAAGACTTCTCCCGGGCCCTGATCGAAGAGCTGGGGGAGCTGTTGTTTCACGGGGTGGCCATCAAGCCGGGTAAACCGGCCCTCTTCGGACGCACCCGGCCCGCAGGCGGGGGGACCGCCCAACCCCTGGTCTGCATCCCCGGTTATCCCGTGTCGGCCTACATGGTTTTCGACAAGCTGGTACAGCCCCTGATCTGCTCCTGGCTGGGACTATCCCTTCCCGAGAGATCGGAGGTGACCGGGGTTCTGACCCGGCCCCTGGTATCTTCCCTGGAACACCTGGAGTTCGTCCGGGTCAAATGCGGCCGGGTGGGAGACCGGGTGGTGGTGACCCCCTTGAGCCGGGGGGCCGGGGTGACCATGAGCCTGGTTCAGGCCGACGGCATCGTGGAAATCCCCCGGGAGTATGAAGGCTTTGATGCGGGCCGGGAGGTTCGGGTGAGCCTTCTCAAGGAGTGGAGCCAGATCTCCCGGCGGCTGGTTTCCATCGGCAGCCACGATCTTCTCATGGATATTCTGGCGGAGTTGATGAAAGAGGGCGCTCCGGGTTCCGGTCTCTCCTCCACCCACAGCGGCAGCATGGGCGGGGTGATGGCCCTCAAGAAGGGGGAGTGTCATTTGGCCCCGGTGCATCTTTTGGATACGGAAACGGGAATCTACAACCGGTACCTGCTGGACCGGTACGGGCTGGCGGATACGGCGGTGCTGGTAAGGGGGGTCAAACGGATTCAGGGGCTCATGGTGCCCACCGGCAACCCCCGGAACATCGGCGGCCTGGAGGATCTTTTCCGGGAGGATATTCAGTTTGTGAACCGTCAGCGGGGCGCGGGTACCCGGGTCCTCCTGGACCATCTCTGCGCCGCCGCCGGCCTGGATGCCGTCAAGATTTCCGGTTATGAGCGGGAGATGACCACCCACATGGCGGTGGCCGAGGCGGTCCGGTCCGGCAGCGCCGATACGGGGTTGGGGGTGGCCTCCGCGGCGGCGGTGATGGGTCTTGATTTTATTCCCGTGGGAGAAGAAGAGTACGATTTTCTTTTTCGCCGGGATGTGATAGAAACGGAAGGGGGCCGCCTCTTCCGGGAGATTCTTTCTTCTTCCCGGTTCGCCGAAGAGCTGGAAAAGCGGGGGGGCTACGCCCAGGAACAACCGGGGGCTGTCATTGAACGATAATTTCGACCGAACCATCAGCTACCTTCGTCTCTCCGTTACGGACCGGTGCAACCTCCGGTGCCGCTACTGCATGCCCGAAGAAGGGATCTGCAAAAAGTCCCACGTCCAGATCTTCCGGAACGAAGAGATGCTGGAGATTGTCCGGGCCGCCGCCGCCATCGGTATTGATAAGGTGCGGCTTACCGGGGGGGAACCCCTGGTGCGGAAGGGCATCCTCTCCCTGGTGGAACAGATCAAGGCGGTGCCGGGGATACGCACGGTGGTGATGACCACCAACGGTATCCTCCTGAAGGAAAACGCCCGGCTTCTCCGCGAGGCGGGCCTGGACCGGGTGAACATCAGTCTGGACACCCTCAACGCCGAAAGCTTCAGGGAGATAACCCGGCGGGACGGATTTTCCCGGGTCATGGCGGGGCTGGAAGCGGCCCTGGAAGCGAATCTTGAGCCGGTAAAAATCAATACCGTGCTCATGAAGGATTTCAACGACCACGAGATCACCGCCTTCGGCGCCCTGGCCCGGGAAAAAGATATCGAAGTTCGGTTCATCGAGCTCATGCCCGTGGGGGACTCTTCGGCCTGGGTGGCTCCCCGCTACCTTTCCAATAAGGCGGTGCTGGAAGCCCTGCCGGAGTTGATTCCCGCCGGGAAAAAGCATCCCGGCAGCCCTGCGGATCTCTATGAATTCCCCGGCGGCCGGGGCCGGATAGGGCTGATCAATCCCATCAGTCATAAATTCTGCGGCCAGTGCAACCGCATCAGAATCTCCTCGGAAGGGTTTCTGATGCCCTGCCTCCATTCGGACCGGAAGATCGACATCCGGGAACGGCGGGCCGCCGGGGTTTCGATCGAGAATATTCTGAGGGAGGCCATTTTGTTTAAACCCAAAGAGCACCGCCTGGATCTGGGAGAAACCCGGGAGGCGGTGAAGGCCATGCATAGGGTGGGAGGCTGATATGGAGATGACCCATTTTAACGAAGAGGGCCGGGCCCGGATGGTGGATGTTTCCGCCAAGGATGACACCCGCCGGACTGCGACGGCCGCCGGTTCGGTGGTGATGGCTCCGGCTACCCTGGAGAAAATCGCCGCAGGGCAGATGAAGAAGGGAGACGTTCTGGGGGTGGCTCAGACCGCAGGCATCATGGGGGCAAAGAAAACTTGGGACCTCATACCCATGTGCCACAACATCCCCATCACCGGGGCGGACATCCGGTTTGAATTGGACCGGGAGGCATCGCGGATCCTCATCGAGGCGGAGGTT
>CAYYNJ010000273.1:0-369 GCA_964472775.1 uncultured Spirochaetaceae bacterium | reverse complement strand
AAAGAAGGGAATCGAAATGGAGGCCCTCACCGCCGTGGCCACCGCGGCCCTGACCATCTACGACATGGCCAAGGCCATCGACCGGGGGATGGAAATCCGGGACATCCGCCTGATTAAGAAAGAGGGGGGCAAGTCGGGATTATGGGTCCGGGACGAGGACAAGAAATAACCGCAGCGCTTTGCTTGATGAACTGAGGGGGTCTGTGGTAGTCTTTCCGTATGGTTATCTTTCTTTTAACAGCAATACCACTTTTTTACCTCGCAATGGACAGTCTGCTGTCTGATTTGCACGGTAGAATAGATGACAGCTACAAACCCTTTGCCTATGGATTTATCTGCTTTATAGCGGCGATGATAATTTATAATGTA
>CAYYNJ010000272.1:3714-4602 GCA_964472775.1 uncultured Spirochaetaceae bacterium | reverse complement strand
CCTCCGCATCTCCCTTCAGCTCGGAAAGAGGATTCAGGAAAATCATCTTCCCGCCGCCTCCCAGGGAAATCCGTATGATATCACCGGCACCGTTGAGCACCCGTATCTTGAGGCCGATTTCTTGAGCCGTCCAGTCAAAGGCGGTACCGTCGCCTAGGAAGTGAGAATCGGCGCTGATTTCTAAGAACTGAAAGAAGGTGTAGCCCAGGGAAAATTGCTGGATCAGGTCCTTACCGGAGTAGGGGGTTATTCCCGGAGATAGTCCCGTAACCACCCGGTAGCGCTGGAAGTAGGGAGACAGCTGGCCGTTTCGGAAGCCGATGAGCTGAGCCTGGGGAACGGTTTCGAGAAAACGGCGGTATTTGTCCCGCCTGGTCTCGGCTCTCTGCTCCAGGAGCTCCCGCTGCCGTTTTTCCTCCGCCAGTCTTAAGGCTTCCTGTTCTTGACGGCTCTGGGTCTCCAGTGCCGTCAGTCGCCGCCGTTCGGCATGGGCTTCTAGATCCGCCCGCTCCTTGGCGAGACGGGTTTGCTGCAGGGCCAGTTCTTCCTGGATGTTCCGCTCCAGCAGGGCGGTGTATTCCTCCCGGGACATGAGGATCAGGGAATAGTAGGTTCCGGTCTCTTGATCCTTCCATATCTGGGTGATCCTGACCCCCTGAAGACTCATATCGGTCAGGACTTTGGTGGAGAGCTCTAGGGTGTATTCTTCCTTGTTGTCCTTAACCAAGGCGGCTTCCCGATACCGGCTTTCTACCCGGGTTTCTACGTTCAGGGCAAACTCGAGCCGTGCGGCGGTGTCAGCCCCGGCCTGGCTTTCCGTTGAGGCGCCCACACCGAAGTAGCTGTGACGGTCCGGGGCGATCTTGCCGATTTCGCCCTGCTGGTAAT
>CAYYNJ010000272.1:0-3704 GCA_964472775.1 uncultured Spirochaetaceae bacterium | reverse complement strand
GTCCGGTTTGTTCCGGCCGGCGGAGGAAGCCGGGACGGCTGGTGAAGAGGAGGGAGGCGCCGGGGGCAGAGGTTCGCCGAAGGGCGGGGCAGGATCGGAGGGTAGGGGGAGGGACTCTTCGGAGGCTCCGGGCCGGGCTTCCGGCTCTTCAGGGGTCTCCCCGGTTATCTGATCCGGTGGAGCGGCGGTCTCGCCGAAAACCTCTTCCAGCCTCTGATCCGTCAGAGCCTTCACATCTGCCGGGTCAATGCCCTCTCCCGTCTGGGCCGGACCGGGCCAAGCCGTGAGAAGGGAAAAAATGAGGATCAGCATTCCCTCTGGTTTCATAAATTCCTCCGAAAAAGCGCTGGAGCTATCTTAATTCAACCGGGAAAGCGGTGCAACGGTTTTGGCTAATTGACCCGGTTGACGGCTTCGCCGTTCAGGAAGGCCCTCAAGTTCTCCACCGCAATGTCCATGAGCCGGCTGCGGGATTCCCGGGGCGCCCAGGCGATGTGGGGAGTGATGAAACAGCGGGGTGCCTTCAGCAGGGGGTTATCCTCTCTGATAGGTTCGGAGGCTACCACGTCCAGCCCCGCCGCCCTGACTTTACCGGATTTAAGGGCTTCCGCCAAATCCTCCTCCACCACCAGGGGGCCCCGGGAAGTGTTGATGAGGATGACACCGTCTTTCATCAGAGCCAGGCTTTCCTTGTTGATCATCCCCCGGGTGGAATCAAAGAGGGGACAGTGGAGGGATATGACATCGCTTTCGGCGTAGAGGTCTTCCAGGCTGGTGTAGCGGAGATCTTCGGCTTCCAGGGACTTGTCGGGGTACTCATCGTAGGCCAGCACCTTCATGCCCATGGCCCGGGCGATCCCGGCGGTCTGCCGGCCGATTCGGCCGAAGCCGATTATTCCCATGGTCTTATCCGCCAGCTCCATGAGGGGATGGTTCCAGTAGCAGAAATCTGCGGCCCCGGACCATTGACCGTCGAACACAGACTTGCTGTGGTCCTCCACCCGGTGACAGATTGCCAGAAGCAGGGCAAAGACGAACTGGGAAACCGCCCGGGTTCCGTAGGTGGGGATGTTGCATACCGGAATATTCTTTTTCCGGGCCGCCCCGATGTCGACCACGTTGTAACCCGTGGCCAGGACGCCGATGTACCTGATCTGCGGGCATTTTTCGAGGGTATCGCTGGTGACCGGGGTCTTGTTGGTGATAATTATTTCCGCATCGCCGATACGGGAGAGAATCTGGTCTTCTTCGGTGCGGTCGTAGCAGGTAAACTCTCCCAGAGCCTCAAAGCCCGCCCAGGAAAGATCTCCGGGGTTCAGGGTGTATCCGTCTAGTACAACTATTTTCATCTTGCCTCCTGCTAAAAATTGCTCCTGCCGGTAGGAGTTCTATTATCAACGGATGTGATGATTTTTTCAAGGAATCTTCCAGGGCGGGGGCGAGTTAAGGGCGGCGGCCTGGCGGTTTTTCCGGGGGCACCAGAAAAAGGGTTCCCAGCACTACCACGCCGAAGCCCACGTAGAGAAGGGTAAAAAACCATCCGGGAAAATCGTAGAAGATCAGGTGCCGGATGATCCGGCCCAGGAAGGTGATCTCCTCTTCGGCGGTCTGCCCCGCCTCGGTGCGGAGCCGGTTTTCCAGCACCGTGAGCGGACAGAACACCCCCAGGAGGGCCTGGGCCGCCACCAGCAGCACCGCTCCCAGGTGGAGGATCCGGAACCAGAAGTGCCTGATCCACCGCCACCGGAGGGCGGCTCCCGCCAGGATAACCGCTTCGCCTCCCACGGCGAAAAGCACGTAGAGGCCATGGATGAAAACCACCAGATCCGCCAACAGGGCCTTTAACGCCATATCAGCCCCCCGAGAGGGGCCACAGGAGAGAGACCACATCCCCCTCCTTCAGTTTCCGAGATCTTCCGGCTCTGTCGTAGTTCACCCTGACTATCAACAGCCGTCCCACCAGGGGCGGCAACTTCAACCGCTTCAGCGCCGTACCGAGGGTGGCCCCTTCGGGGAGGGTGAGCCTTCCCTCCCCATCCAGCAGCGAATGGTCGCAGAAGGGGGGGGCGAAGACTTGAACCTTCATGACCGTTGGGCCATCTCGATGGCATCCACGGGACACTCCCGGGCGCAGATACCGCAGCCGGTACAGGTTTCGGGACTGACCAGCTCGGGGTAGGCCTTGCCGTACCGGTCCATGCCGGTGCGGGTCATGTCCAGGCAGCCGAAGGGGCAGGCGATGACGCAGACCCGGCAGGCCATGCAGAAGGGGTAATTAATGTCAGGCAGGGCTTTAGCCAAGGGGGGCCTCCTTTTCCAGCAGTTTTGTCAGTCCCAGCCGGGCGGTTGTTTCCGGTTCGGGGTATCCGGTCTTTTCATCCCAGCCCCAGCTGCGGCGGTACTGCCGGATCATCTCGTCGATTTTCAGGGTGATGCCGCGGTTGTGACCCCGGGAGAGAGGAGGCTCTCCCACCGCCCGGGGATGCATCCGGAAGGAATCCATGTCCACCCCGTGGCGGGCGTTGAAAAGCTGCCGCAGGGTCTGAATTCTTTTACCCACCTCCATGTACTCATCGGGGCTTTTGTTCCACCCCGTGGCCAGGTTTAAGTATTCAAAGATTTTAAAGTGGCGTACCCCCATCATCATGGCGTAGTAGCAGCCCCCGGAGCCGTCCACCAGCATCTTGTAGCTGGTGTAGGCCACGTTCTTCAGCGCCTCCGCCGGGGTGGGTTCATATTCTTCCGCCTTGGGATGCTTCACCAGGGCGGGGAGCCAGGAGACGTGCTTCCAGAGTTCCGAAGAGGAATAGTAGAGGCTGCCGCTGGTGGTGTGGCGCCCCGGGGTGGGATCGGCGCTGTAGGTGGTGCCCAGCATGGGGTCGATTTTAGGATCGTGCATGGGCAGTTCCTGCCCTCCGGCATGGACGGCGTATTTTTCCGAACCCTTGCCGATCCGCTCTGACGCCGCTTTCACGCCGTCGGCCAGAAGTTCACCAATTCCCGGTTCCCGGGCGGCGATTTTCTCCACCAGCTTGATGATGGCCTCGCTGTTGCCCCAGGCCAGTTCCAGGCCGCCGGTCTCCTCCGGGGAGAGCAAGCCGTTTTCATAGCATTCGATGGCAAAGGCCACGGTTCCCCCGGTGGAGATGGAATCCAGCCCCGCCCGGTTTAAGAGTTCGTTGATATAGAAGAGAGAGTCGGTATCCCGGTTCATCAGCAGGCCGCCGAAGACCATGGCGGTTTCATATTCCGGTTTGTGGGTATGGGCGTACCGGCCGTCTTTCACATCGCTGATGTCGCAGACCCCGCCGCAGCCGATGATGCAGCCGTAGCAGTGGTACTTCCTGGTTTCCCTCTTCCTGAAGAGGTCGGGATTCAGGCTTTTGTAGTATCCCTTGTGATACTCTTTTTCGGTGCCGCCCCAGTTTTTAAAGGGGGCGTCTCCGTTATGGATGGAGAGGGTGTTGTTCATGGTGGAGCCGTACCTCTTCAGAAGCATGGCGGTGATGATGCCGTCCATGGGGGCGGCGCTTTTCATGCTTCCCATCACCTTGCCCATCAGCGGCAGGGCTCCTCCCTTTACAATCTCCGGCAGGTTGGATTTCCGCACCTTGGCGGCGTACTCCTTATTCACTTCTTTGATGCCCTGGTATCTTCCTTTATTTCTAAAACCTCGTCACCTTTTAATTGGTCGTCATAATAAC
>CAYYNJ010000271.1:0-4624 GCA_964472775.1 uncultured Spirochaetaceae bacterium | reverse complement strand
GATCGAAAGACGGCTTCCCACGGCGGCCATGATCGCCGAGGCGGCGGAAGCGGTGAAGAAGAGCAAGAAACCGGTGATGATCTGCGGCGGCGGGGTGAGGTACTCCGAAGCGGCCGAGGCTTTCCGGAAATTCGCCGAAGAATTCAACATTCCCTTTACCGAGACTCAAGCGGGTAAGTCGGCCATCACCTGGGAACATCCCCTCAACCTGGGCGGGGGAGGCACCACCGGCAACTTGGCGGCCAACACCATCAGTCAGGAAGCCGATCTTGTCATCGGTGTGGGAACCCGGTACACCGATTTCACCACCGCCTCTAAATGGATATTTCAGAACGAAGCGGTACGGCACATCAATATCAACATCGCCTCCTTCGACAGCTATAAACTCGACGCCGTTAGGGTCACCGCCGATGCCCGGGAAGGCCTGGATGCCTTGGCCGCATCCCTGAAGAAAAGCGGTTACAAATCGGCCTGGAAAGATGAAATCGCCCAGGCCCAGAAGGAATGGCAGACCGAATTGGAACGACTCTACGCCGTGGAGTATACCGGAGAAGGTTTTGTTCCGGAGGTTAAGGGCCAGCGGGATCAGGTGCTGCCGGAGTTTGTCAAACAGTACGGTTCAAAACTGACCCAGACCCGGGTGATCGGCCTGCTGGATAAGCACCTGCCCGAAGACGCGGTCATCGTGGGCGCCGCCGGTAGCCTGCCCGGGGACCTGCAGAGGGTGTGGCGGGCCAAGACCCCCAATACCTACAACATGGAGTACGGTTTTTCCTGCATGGGCTATGAGATTAACGCCGCCCTGGGAGCCAAGCTGGCCAGTCCCGATCAGGAGGTCTACGCCCTGCTGGGGGACGGATCCTACATGATGCTTCATTCCGAGCTGGCCACCTCGGTACAGGAAGGAAAGAAGATCAACGTGGTTCTTTTTGACAACGCCTCCTTCGGTTGTATCAACAACCTCCAGATGGATCAGGGGCAGGGGAATTTCGGAACCGAAACCCGGCTCCGGAATCCCAAGACCGGTGCCTTGGACGGGCCTTTCCTGCAGATAGACTACGCCATGAACGCCGCATCCTACGGGTGTAAGACCTACAAGGTCACCAACGAAGAACAGCTCATCGCCGCCCTGGAAGATGCGCGGAAGCAGACCGTTTCCACCTTGATCGATATCAAGGTGCTCCCCAAAACCATGACCGACGGATACAAGGGATTCTGGAGGGTCGGAAGCGCCGAAGTGGCCAAGAACCCCGAGGTAGTGAGAATCCACAAGGAAATGGAAGAGGAACTGAAAAAAGCCCGGAGGTACTAAGATCTTCCGGACCCCTGCCTCCGGATAAAATCGGGGCAGGGAAAATATGCGACATTGGTTCTGCCCGGTACGGGTGGAACCCAAGGAGAATTTGCCATGATGGATAAAAAGCTAGTCAAGTTGGCTATGGCCCCCATCGGCTGGACCAACGATGATATGCCTGATCTGGGCAGTGAAAACAGCTTCGAGCAGTGCATCAGTGAGATGGCCCTGGCGGGCTTTACCGGTTCGGAGGTGGGCAACAAGTACCCCGGCGATCCGGCGGTGCTGAAACCTTACCTGGATGTAAGGGGTCTTACCATCTGCAACCAGTGGTTCAGCTCCTTTTTAGCCTCTCAGCCCCTGTCGGAGGTGGAGAAGTCGTTTCGGGCCCAGCTTTCTTTCTTGAAGGAAATGGGAGCCCGGGTGATTGGACCCTCGGAGCAGACCAGGTCGTGTCAGGGCCAGCCCGTTTCGGTATTTTCCGGTAAGGCGGTTTTTACCAACGAAGAGTTCAAGGCGGTCACATCGGGGATGAACCACCTGGGAAAAATCGCCCGGGATGAGGGGATGAAGCTGGCCTTCCATCACCACATGGGAACGGGAGTTCAGACCGTGGAAGAAACCGAACGGTTTCTCAACGACACCGATCCCGACGCGGTCTATCTTCTCTTTGATTCGGGCCACTTTGCCTTTTCCGAAGAAGATCCCGTGGCGGCGCTGAAGAAATTCATCGGCCGGGTGGGCCATGTTCATCTTAAGGAGCTGAGGCCCGCGGGTTACCAAGAGTTAAAGAAGGCGGATTCTTCCTTTTTGGATGCGGTCAGGGCGGGGGTTTTCACGGTTCCCGGCGACGGCTCCATCGACTTCCCTTCAATCTTTAAGATTTTGGAAGAGAATGATTACCGGGGCTGGATGGTGGTGGAAGCCGAGCAGGATCCCGCCAAGGCTAACCCCTTCGTCTACGCCAAGAAGGCCAGAGATTACATCTACGAGAAGACCGGATTATAGGGAGAACTGACGTGAAAAACGAAATAACCATTGGAATATTAGGGGCCGGCCGTATCGGCAAGGTCCACACCGAAAGCATCACCACCGGTATCCCCGGGGTGAAGATTAAAACCATCGCCGATCCTTTCATGAACGCCGAAACCGAAGCGTGGGGACACGCCCAGGGTGTGCAGATCATGAGTAAAGATCCCCGGGCCGTTTTCGATGACCCGGAGATTCAGGCGGTGCTTATCTGCTCCTCCACCGATACCCATGCCGAGTTCACCCGTGAAGCGGCTAAGACGGGCAAACACATTTTCTGTGAAAAACCCTTGGATCTGGATGTAGACCGGATCAAAGAAACCCTGAAAATCGTCGATGAGGCGGGGGTTAAGTTCCAGATCGGTTTTAACCGAAGGTTTGACCACAACTTCCGGGCCCTCCGGGATGCGGTGGACGCAGGAAAAGTGGGAGACCCCCATATCATTAGAATCACCTCCCGGGATCCCGCCCCCCCCAACCCGGCCTACATCCAGGTGTCCGGCGGTATTTTCATGGACATGACCATCCACGATTTTGACATGGCCCGCTTTTTAAGCGGCAGCGAAGTGGAAGAGATCTACGTCCAGGGAGCGGTCCTGGTGGATCCTGAAATCGGCAAGGCCGGCGATATCGATACCGCCATCATCACCATGAAGATGGCTAACGGTGCCCTGGCGGTGATCGACAACTACCGGAAAGCCGCCTATGGTTACGACCAGCGGGCCGAGGTTTTCGGAAACAAGGGGGCCGTGGCCTCCTCCAACGACAGCGCCTCCACGGCGGTTCTCTCCAACGAAGAGGGCGTGACGGCGGAGAAACCCCTCTACTTCTTCCTGGAACGGTACATGGGTTCCTTCACCACCGAAATGAAAGATTTCGTCACCGCCATACGGGAAGACGGACCCACCCCGGTGGGACCCGTGGATGCCCTGCGGCCGGTGCAGATTGCCCTGGCGGCCCGGGAATCCTTGGATACGGGAAAACCGGTAAAGGTTAAATATTAGAGTATCGGAAAGATCCGATTATCGGGGCGGGAAGGGTAAGACCTTTCCCGCTCTTTTTTTTGCTTGACAGATTCCTGGAGCCGGGTTACGCTTTATCTGGTGGTAATACCACCAGCCACAGGAGTAACCATGCACGAACATCTAAAACCGATAAATCCCACCACACCCAAGGAGGAGTTCGTCCGGCAGCTGGAAGATCTGATTCTGGCGGGGCGGCTGAACCCCGGGGAGAAATTACCTCCCGAACGGGAGCTGGCGGAGACCATGAAAGTCTCTCGTCCGGTGGTGCACGAGGGGCTTCTCGACCTGGAAGCCAAGGGTCTTATTACCAGGAAGCCCCGCCACGGCTGCTGGACCAACGCTTACCGCCAGGACGGGTCGCTGGCGCTTCTCAACGCCCTCTATCGGTACAACCGCGGCGCCTTGGAGCCCCACCTCGACGAGGGGCTGGAAGAACTGCGGCGGATTATCCTTCAGGCGTCGGCGGAACGCATTTTAGCCCTGGGTAAAGGAGGGACGGAGGAAAGGGAAAGGCGTTCCCAAGCCCTGGAGGCCCTGGCGGAAGAAGCAAAGGTCTATGCTTCCCTGGAGAAGGCCTCACCGGAAGAGATGGCCGAAAGCGATTTCCGGTTTTATTTTACCCTGGTCTATCATTCGGGGAATGCCGTTTTTCCCCTTCTTCTTAATTCGGCCAAACAGGTTTACATCGTCCTTCTGGGCCGGTTCTTTTCTCACCCCCATGCCTATCAGAGGGCGGGGCGGCTTAAATCGGAGTTTATCACCGCCCTCCAGACCGGATCCACCGAACAGGTCCGGCAGTCCGTGGTAGCCATGAGCAGCTACGCCTCTTACGGGAGGAAATATGGGGAATAACACCGGTTTGACGGAAAAGATCCTTAAGAAATACCGTAAAAAATTAGTCAAAGAGAAAATTCACGGGGTTGAGGCGGCGGTGGAAGACGGGGTTCTGCTTCTTACCGGGGATGTTCCCACCCTGGATGCCCGGCTCACCGCCGGGTTTGAAGGGGCCAAGCTCAAAAAGCAGTACCGGCTCCGGGGGGTGGTCAACGATGTGACGGTGAATCACCGATCCTCCGTCCCCATGGGCGTTCCCGGGGGGAATGATTCTCTTCTGGAGGGACGGAGGTTCGACGTGGTCGTCATCGGCGGCGGTATCATCGGCACCGCCGCCGCCCGGGAACTGGCCCGGTGGAATCTCTCCATAGCCGTTCTGGAAAAAGATATGCGTTTTTAATGTATCGGAAAGCAGGTTTGAGTTAATCGCAAAAGAAGCTGG
>CAYYNJ010000270.1:734-4631 GCA_964472775.1 uncultured Spirochaetaceae bacterium | reverse complement strand
CCTTT
The DNA here is from genome assembly GCA_964472775.1 of uncultured Spirochaetaceae bacterium. Classification (GTDB taxonomy): domain Bacteria; phylum Spirochaetota; class Spirochaetia; order UBA9216; family UBA9216; genus CAYYNJ01. The sequence continues at coordinate 4,626 of CAYYNJ010000270.1, read as the reverse complement.
CAGAAAAAACCCCCGCCGCAGGAGTGGCGGGCGTCCACGGTAAAACCACCACCACCGGAATCGCCGGGTCCCTGGTCAAAGCCCTGGGGCTGCCCTTCACGGTCCTGGTGGGGTCGGCGGTGGCGGATTTTGGAAACCGGTCCACCCTGGTCCAGGGAGACCAGGGATCGATTGCGGAGACCTGTGAATACCGTCGCCATTTTCTGCGGTTTCATCCGGATTTCATACTGCTGACCAGCGTGGAAGAAGATCATCTGGATTATTTTTCCGGCTACGACGATATTTTCGAGGCTTTTTGTGAGTACGCCCGGAGGCTTCCTCCCGGGGGAACCCTGATTTACTGCGCCTCCCAGGCCGGGGCGCGGGAAACGGCGGAGACACTCCGGGTCCAGAGGCCCGACTTGAAAATGATACCCTATGGTTTTGACGCCCCGGGAGCCTACGGTATCACCGAGGTCCGTCAAGCCGAAGGTTCCCAGTTTTTCCGGCTTTCCTGCTGGGAGGGGGAGTTCGATCTTCGTATTCCCGGGCGCCACACCCTGGAAAACGCCGCCGGGGCCTTGGCTTTGGTGGCGGAGATGGCGGAGAAAACCCGGAAACAGCCCCTTACTCCCGGGGAGTGGCAGGCCATGGCCGGAGGAATCCACGCCTTCCGGGGGAGCCGCCGCCGCAGCGAGATTCTCGGCGAGGCCGGGGGCGTCCTTTTCATGGACGACTACGCCCATCATCCCAGCGCCATTAAAACCACCCTTCGAGGGCTGAAAGATTTCTATCCCCGCCGCCGGTTGGTGGTGGATTTCATGAGCCATACCTACTCCCGCACCGCCGGGCTTTTTAAGGATTTTTCCGAAAGCTTCACCGACGCCGATATGGTAATACTTCACAAGATCTACGGTTCCGCCCGGGAAAAAGCGGGTGCGGGCGAGACGGTTTCCGGGGAAAAACTCTACCAGGCGGTTAAGAAACTTCACCCTCGGGTGTATTACACCGAAGAAGTGGCGGAGGCCGAGCCGCTCTGCCGGGAGCTTTTGAAACCGGGGGATCTGTTTTTAACCATGGGGGCGGGGAATAACTGTACCCTGGGACGGCGGCTTTATCAGGAACGGAAAGACAAGGAGAACAACCGATGATCAGCATGACCGGCTACGGCTACACCGAATACCAGGATGAAAACCTCTCTCTTACCATCGAAATAAAATCGTACAATAACCGGTACCTGGACATTTATCTCAATCTTCCCGGGTTTCTTTCCCCCCTGGAACCGTCTTTGCGGACCCATCTGGCGGGCCAGATATCCCGGGGCAAGGTGGAGTGTACCATCCGGATCAAAGAGCTGAAAGAGGATCTGGAAATTCTGGTGGACCAGAACGCCGCCCGGGGGTATGCCCTGGCTTTACAGGAGGTCATTGAGTCTGCCGGAATCTCCGGAGAGGTTACCCTGGACCACCTCCTGCGTTTTGAAGGGGTTTTGAAAACCCAAAAGAGCCGGGATCTGGAGGGCTACCAGGAACTGATCCTGAAGCATTTAGAACCGGCCCTGTCCCAGTTTCAGATGTCCCGGTTGAAGGAAGGCGCTGTCACCGCCGAAGACCTGCGGGAAAACCTGAAGGTCCTACAGGAAGGGGCGGATTACTTCGCTTCCCGGGCGTCGGACCTGGAAGAGGAGCTTCAAATTTCCCTGAAACAGCGGTTCCAGCAGCTTCTCGGAGAAAAGGGCGATGACGGCCGGATCATGCAGGAGATCGCCGTTCTTTTGGTGAAGTACAGCATCTCCGAAGAGATCGTCAGGCTGGGGGGGCATCTCAAGGCGTTCCGGGAAGGCATGGAAGAGCCGGGCCCCCAGGGCAAGAGGCTGGATTTTCTCTGTCAGGAGATGAACAGAGAGGTGAACACCATCGGTTCCAAAAGCACCATGGGAGATGTGATCCAGAGGGTCGTGGCCTGTAAAGACGCGGTGGAAAAGATCCGGGAACAGCTGCGCAATCTTGAATAATCATCCCTCCCCCGGCGGCGAGGGCGAAAATGAGGAGAATAACGTGAAGGACGGAATTAAAATCGCCATCTCCGGGCGAAGCGGATGCGGCAACACCACCGTGAGCACCATGGTGGCAAAGCGGCTGAACCTGAAGCTGGTGAACTACACCTTTCACACTTTGGCGGAGGAGATGGACATTCCTTTTAAGGAACTGTGCCGTCTGGCTGAAACGGATCCCCAGTACGACTACCGGGTGGACGAAACCCAGGTCGAAATCGGCCGGCAGGGAAACTGTGTCTTAGGTTCCCGGCTGGCGGTCTGGCTTTTAAAAGAAGCGGATCTGAAGGTTTTTCTGACCGCTCCTGAAGAGGTTCGGGCTTCCCGGATTTTGAAACGGGAGGGGGGCAGCCTGGAAAAGGTGCTGGAAGAGACCCGGGCCCGGGACCATCGGGATCATGAAAGGTACAAAAAACTCTATGATATCAACAACGATGATTACGACTTTGTCGACCTTGTCGTGAATACAGAGAAGTTTCCCCCCGAAGAGATCGCGGATATGATCATAAAGAGGGCCTTGGAGGCAGAATGACCGCCGCCGGCTGTACATTCTTTGAAAATTTTGGTAATTTAACTTTGTATGACAGTTGTTTAACGAGGAGTTTGTTTAAATGCCCATACCTTTAGATTTGCTGGTGGATCATAAGCCCAACGTGTACGAACTAACCTCTGCCATGATCCGCCGGTCCATGCAGATCAGCGTAACCGGCGACGAAGAAATGGAGAGAACCAACGGTAAGGTTGTTTCCACCGCCATTGCCCAGGTTTTGACGAAAAAGGTTGAATACCGAATCGAAGAATAGACCAAAAGTTATCCTCCTCTTCGGCCCCACGGGGGTGGGAAAGACTGATCTTCTCGATCGGCTCTTTTCCGGAAGGGGGGAGATAATCAGCGCCGACTCCATGCAGGTTTACCGGGGCATGGATGTTGGTTCGGCCAAGCCGCCGAAAGACCTTGTCTCCCGGCTTCCCCATCATCTTGTGGACATTCAGAACCCCGACCAGCAGTTTCACGCCGGAGATTTCCTTGCCCTGGCGGATACGGCGGCGAAACGGATCATCGGCGGGGGGAAAATCCCGGTCCTCTCCGGGGGCACGGCGTTTTACTTTAAAAACTTTATCTACGGCCTCCCCGACACCCCGCCCTCGGATCCGCAGATAAGGCTTGTCTTGGAGGAGGAGCGCCGGCGTCGGGGTTTACCGGTGCTCTATGAAGAGCTGCAGGAGGCTGATCCCGCCGCCGCCGCCCGGATAGCTCCCCAAGACGGGTACCGCATCCAGAGGGCCCTGGAAGTAATCCGTTCCACCCGCCGAGCCCTCTCATCCTTCCATGTCCCTTCGGTTCCCCGGAATCACTACGATCTTCTCATCATCGGCCTGGACCGTCCCCGGGAAGAACTCTACCGCCGCATCGACCTGCGGGTGAACCAGATGATGGAACAGGGTTTGGAAGACGAAGTGAAGCGGTTAATCCGGGCGGGGTATACCGAGGGTGATCCGGGGATGCAGGGCATCGGCTACCGGGAGTTCTTTACCGCCCGCCGCCGGGGCTGTATGAACCGTTCCCTCATCATCCGGGAGATTCAGCAAAACTCCCGCCATTACGCCAAGCGGCAGCTCACCTTTTTCCGCGCCTTCGCCGGAGCCGAATGGTACCACCCCGACCAGGAGCAGGCCTTATCGGAAAGGGTGGACCGCTTTTTAAGGAAACCAGGGACAGAAAGCTACCCCGGGTGATTCTTCATTGCTCCTGAGAAATCTTTTTCCTCTCCACCTGCCTCAGGTCCGTAATCACCCAGGCATCCCGGATCCTTTCCAGGGTGATCTCTTCGGTAATCTCCCAACCCGAAACCGTCAGCC
>CAYYNJ010000270.1:0-724 GCA_964472775.1 uncultured Spirochaetaceae bacterium | reverse complement strand
GTGCACGGCTGGATGAAGCCGCCGTCCGCTTGACAGCCCCGCCGCCTCGCCGGAGAGGGGTGGTGAGGGAGAAGCAGACTCCGCTTCGCTGGTCCATTCCTTGTAAACCGTGAGAAACCGTTTTTCATCGATCCGCCGGATCTGAAGATCCGAAATGCCGTAGAGAAGTTCCCCTTCCTCCAGGGGCCTCTGGCCCTGGTCGATCCAGTCCCGGGCGTTTATCTGGGGTGAAACCCCTTCATATCCCATCCGGATGCGGGTGATGGCGAAGAGGCTGGTCACCTGGTCGCGTCTCTGTTTTCCCGCCTTGCCGGCGGTAACGCCATCGAGCAGCTCCGGATCCAGGGAGTTGATCCCCTGGTAGTATCCTCGGACCACCTCTTCCGGTTCCCATCCCCTGGTGAGAGGCGGAGCCAGGGCCCCCGCAATCAGGGGCACCCCCACGGCGGCGGCGGCTCCGGTGACGGCTAACACCAGCAGAACCAGGGTGCCCCGGCGGCGGAAGAACCGGCGGATTTTCAGGGCCTTCTGTTTCCTTTCAAAACGTTTCAGGACCGTCCTGCGGCGGGATTCCTCCTCCGGTGAAGGGATTGTCCCGGGGGAAAGAAACCGTTTTGCCTCTTTTAACAAGGTGACCCCTTCCTGGAGCGACGGTTTCGCCCCGGGGGCTCCTTCCAGGGCTTGGGTGATCTGACGGGTTCCTGGGTTATCGTGAGGAAGAACC
>CAYYNJ010000269.1:0-4680 GCA_964472775.1 uncultured Spirochaetaceae bacterium | reverse complement strand
TTTGATTTCGGTGACGTGGGCGGGGATGACACCGCTGCCGTAGAGCAGGGGAACCTTCTCGAAGAGCATGTGTACCGCCAGCCAGTTTGTCAGGGCCCCGGAGAGGGCAAAATATCCCAGGGTGAGGAGCTGTTTATTGTAGGCGGGGCTCACATATCCCGCCACCACCACCAGGGCGGCGATTAGATTGGTTAGTTGGCTTTTGTTCATGGGGGTAAAATACCGCTTTTCCGGCATCGGGGCAATCCCGGCCGGCGGTTTCATTATCCTCAGGAGGGGGGCTTCCCCTTGTCAGAGCTCTTCTTCGAAAAAATCACCGGAGAGAGAGGAAAGATATTCTCCCAGGGTAAGAGCCTGGCTGAAGAGCCAACCCTGGATCACCTGACAGCCCTGCTTTTTCAGGTAGGCGTACTGTTCTTCGTTTTCCACCCCTTCGGCGGTGATTTCCAGCCCCATGGCCAGACCCATGGAGATGATGGCGTCCACCACGGGATGGGCTTCACCGGGGCTCCCCCCGATGGGCTGAATAAAGCTCTGATCAATCTTGATGTTATGAACCTTCAAGGTATTGAGGTAGCTTAAGCTGGAGTAGCCGGTCCCAAAGTCGTCGATGGCCAGGCGGAACCCCATCCGGGTCAACCCTTCCAGGGTCTGGCGAATCTGAGGATTCTCATCGATCAGCATCCCCTCGGTAAGTTCGAATTCGAAAAACCGGGGATCCACCCCCACCTCGGCGGTGCGGGCCTGGAGGGCCGGAAGAAAATCACGGTCCTTCAGATCCATCACCGAGAGATTGACGGCGTGCACCGCCGGGGCATCGGAGAAATAGGCTTGAACCTCTTTCAGATCGGTAAAGCAGCGCCGGAGAATCCATCGGGTGATATAGCGGATGGAGCCGTTTTCCTCCGCCACGGGGATGAAATGGGCCGGAGAGACCGGACCCATCCGGGGGCTGTTCCACCGGAGCAGAGCCTCCGCCCCCGCACAGGTGCCGTCGCTGCTTCTGATTTTCGGCTGGTAGTGGAGGGAGAACTCCTTGTCGAGATCCGCCTCTTTTAAGGCTTCTGAGATGATGAATCGCTGCCGCTCCTTCCTTAGTTCCTCTTCGGTGAAGAAAGTGACCTCTCCGGGGGTGTCCTTGCCCCGGTCGAAGAGGGACATCATGTTGCTTAGGAGCTGTCCCGGGCTCACCGCATCGTCGGGAAAGCGGCAGACCGCCAGGGAGAAGGGCAGATTGATGCTGCTTAATTCTATTTGCACCGGTTTTTCCAGGACCGCCTTGACGGGGGCGCAGATTCTTTCGATTTCGGCGGTGTCGACGGTTTCGATCAGGGTGAGAAAGAGGGAGCCGCTCCAGCGGCCGGTGATGAGGGAGTCTTTGAGGGCTTCTCTCAGCCGTCCGGCGGTTTCTTTGATGATTTCATCCCCCTTGCGGGTGCTGAGGTTGGCATTGATGCTGTTGTAATTCAGGAGTTTGATTCCTAAAAGGGTGAAGCCCCGGTGCTCTTTCCGGGCGGTTAAGGTCTCGGCAATGAGAACCTCTTCGAATTTGTAACGGTTGGCCATGAGGGTGAGCTGGTCTTGGTAGGCCAGCAGGTTGATCCGGGTGTGATAAAGCTGAAGCCCCAGGGTTGAGAAAACTCCCAGGAAGGTTCCAATCCCCAGGATGACCACGGTACGGTGGATGATTTCCTCATCCTGAAAGATGGAGGCGGGGTCAAAATGGCCCATGAGAAGCCTTACGGTGACTCCCAAAAAATAGAGAATTGCTAAAAAGAGGCTGTTTCGGAACCCCAGGGTGAGGAAGAACACCGGGGTGGCTGCCAGCAGGTAGAAAACTCCCAGCCCCATGAACCCGCCGGCGTTAATGACGAGGTGGGCAATGAGGATCAAAACCGCCAGGGCCAGCAGCCATTGAGTCATGCGAAGGGTCCGGGTCTTCCAAAAGGACAGGACCGCCAGGGTCATGAAAAAAAGAAAAAACGCCAGATACATCAAGGCGCCTTTATCGCCGGACCGCCAGTCGAGGATTAGATTATACACGCCCCCCACCCAGGCGGTGATGAAGATAATGTAGAGGGCGAACACCCGGACCCGTTCCAGGTAGCTCGATTTTCCCTCTTCCACCTTGAGAGTCAGGAGAAAGCGGGATAATTTCCCCCGGGGGGAGGAAGAATAGGACTCCATGTCCCCAGTGTAGGGTATGGAGCGGGAAGAATCAAATTAAATGTGACGAACCGGGCCGAGGCTGATAGAATAGAGAAAAGCGAGGAAAAATATGATTGTCTATGCCGTTGATGTGGCCGTGATTCCGGGAAAAGAAGACGATTTTATCGCCGCCACGGGAATCAACCACCGGGCCACCCGGGGTGAACCCGGGAATATCCGATTCGACCTCTGCCGGAGCCAGGATGACCCCTGCCGGTTTTTTCTCTACGAAGTTTATACCGATGAGACCGCCGTGGCGGCCCATAAAGAGACCGCGCATTACCTGAGGTGGCGTGAACTGGTGGCTCCCTGGATGGCCCGGCCCCGGGAGGGCCGCAGCTTAATCCCCCTCTTTCCCCAGGATGAGTCCCAATGGTAGGGAAGATCCTTTTCAACCGGACCCTTCTCTACGGTGCCGGCGTGGTCATGCGGACGGGAGAGCTCATGCCTCCGGGGATCCGGTGCGCCGCCGTGGTGGGCGCCCCTAGTTTTCTGCACACCCCCCGGGCCCGGAATTTGGTCGGAGATTTGGAGCGGCGCGGATTGGATGTTTCCATCGAACAGGTGCATGGAGAGCCGTCTCCGGAGGTGGTGGACCGCTTGGTGGAAAGTTTCCGGGCCCACGGGACCGGGGCGGTGGTAGCGGTGGGGGGCGGCAGTGTCATAGACGCCGCCAAGGCGGCGGCGGCTTTGTTCTTTGAAGACGGGGCGGCGGAGGATTTTTTGGAGGGAGTGGGAACCAAAACCCCCTCGGGGAAAACCCTCGCGGTGTTGGCGGTGCCCACCACCGCCGGTACGGGCAGCGAGGCTACTAAAAACGCCGTTCTCAGCCGGCCCGGCCCCGGGGGATTCAAGAAATCGCTGCGGCACGATCATTACGTGCCGGCGGCGGCCCTTTTAGATCCGGAGCTGGCGGTTACCTGCCCCCGGGAGGTAACCGTGGCCAGCGGCCTGGATGCGTTCTCCCAGCTTCTCGAGTCTTTTCTCTGCACCGGGGCCGGGCCTGTGACCGATGCCCTCGCCTGGGACGGCCTGACCCGGTTTCTCCGCAGTTTTCCCCTGCTGATGGACGATCTAGGGCGGGCCGATCTGCGGCTTGAAGCCGCCCTGGGGGCGTATTATTCGGGTATAACCCTGGCCAATGCGGGGCTGGGAACCGTTCACGCCCTGGCGGGAGCCATGGGCGGGCTGCGGCCGGTGCCCCATGGGGCGGCCTGCGGCACCCTGCTCTACGAGACCTTCCGGGCCACCGTGGAGGGGTGGAAGGCTCAGGGAGAGGAGCCCGGGGGGTGTGCCGGGTGGGTCAAACTGGGACGGCTGGGCAGCGTTCTGGAGGGCCGGATCCTTCCCGCCGAAGAGGGGGCCGAAAGGCTGTTGGAGGAACTAAAGCAGTGGCAGGATCGGTACCAGCCGCCCCGGCTGGGAGACCTTGGTTTTGCCCGTGAGGACATCCCCCTGATTGCTCAGGGCGGAAACAAAGACCACCCTTACCGCTTTACCGAGGCGGAGCGGACGGGTATTCTGGAAGTAAGGTTTTAAACCGCCGTTCATGGAACGCTATTGAGGAGTTTGAAGATGCACGAGGATTGGCTTAACGAATTGAAGGACCTGGGCCGGGAGATTTACCTTCTGGAGCATACGGCGGCGCTGCTGGGCTGGGACCAGGAAACCTACATCCCCGAAAAAGCGGTGGAGGAGCGGTCGGAGCAATTGGCCCTGCTGGAAGGCATGGCCCATGAAAAGCTGGCCCACCCCCGGGTGGCGGAACTTTTTGAGAAACTGGGGGTGAGCCTGGATAACCCTAAGGGCACCTGGCCGCTTTCCGACATGGATGCGGGATATGTCAGGCATTTTTACCGCCGTCACCGGCGGGAGGTCTGCTTTCCCGATGAACTGGTCAGGGAATTTGCCCGACGCACCAGCATGGCCCAGTCGGTCTGGGCCCGGGCGAAAAAGAGTAATGACTTTTCCCTGTTTGCCCCGGAACTCAAGAAAATCGTTGCCCTGGTGAGGGAGCGGGCCCGGCTTTTGCAGGTGGGTACCCATCCCTACGACGCCCTCATCGACAGCTATGAGCCGGGGATGACCAAGGAAGCGCTGGACCGGATTTTCATTCCCCTGAAGAAAGAACTCACCGCCCTGGTGGCGCAGATCCGTACCCGGCCCCAACCGGAGGACGGTTTTTTTAAGGCCGATTACCCCCTGGAAGATCAGCGGAAACTGGGAGACCTGATCCTGTCCCGCCTCGGGTTCCCCCTGGATCGAGGGCGGCTGGATGTATCGGCCCACCCCTTTACCACCACCCTGGGGGCCGATGATGTCCGGATTACCACCCGGTACGGCGAACCGAATCCCTTCAACAGCTTCTTTTCCACGGTTCACGAGGCGGGCCACGGTCTCTACGAACTTGGATTTGGCGAGGCGGTCCGGGGCAACCTTCTGGCCGACGGAACCAGTCTGGGTATTCATGAA
>CAYYNJ010000268.1:1412-4693 GCA_964472775.1 uncultured Spirochaetaceae bacterium | reverse complement strand
TAGAATTCCTGGCTGAACCCGTCGTCGGACAGCTCCGCGATGATCAGGGAAGACCGGCCGTCGTGGCTGACGATTTTCCCGTTGATCATGGAATTGTTTAAAACCTTTGCTTCGATCTCCGCCAGAGAGGCGGAATCTGCGGGGGCCCTGAAATAGAACGGTTCCACCTCCATCCCCCAGTCGCTGCCGGTGATGTTCTCGGCGGTGTAGAGGGATGTGACTCCGGCCCCGTCAATTTCCGGAAATTTCTCGGGGAGGCTCAGGGATATCTCCCTGATCTTTTCCAGGGTTCCCTGGTTGTAAAGGGTCTCGGGATGTTCGATCACCAGAAGCACCGCGTCGGTGATGCCGAAAAGTTCTTCCAGCTCTTCGCTGGCCAGGAAGGCGGGATGGTCCGACGGCATGTACTCGTCCAGATCGGTCTCAAGCCGGGCATGGCTGGCAATCTGCCAGCCAAAGAGGAGGGCCAAGGCCAGTAATGCCGCTCCCACACCCACGGGGTGCCGGGATAGCCGGTAGAATAGTTTCATAATCGTATCTCCTTCTGTTGTTTGTTATCGTTCACTAACATCAAGGTTATAATTAACCGGCCCACCACCCCGGTAAGGGGCCAAAACCCGGGTAAAGAGCTCCACGTAACGATCCCGCAGCTCGTCCCGGGATCCGGGATGGCCCATGTGGATCTTGCTCACCATGAGCCGCAGGGTTCCCATCAGAAGCAGCGCCAGAGATTCCGGCGGTAGGTCGGTACGGCAGAGCCCCCGCCCCTGAAGCCCCACGATGCTGCCGGACAGCTGCTTCTGAGCCCGGTCCATCATACCCAGCAGCGTGGGCTTGAGTTCCCCTTCCTGGTGAAAAGCCTCTTCGAAGAACAGGAAAATCCCGAACTCCGGCCGTTCGGTGAGGGCGGCGAAGATTCGGCCCCCAAAGGCCTGAAGGCATTCTTCCAGGGTCTCGTCCTCTCCCGCCTGCAGGATCAGGGAGGGAAGAATGACGGCCTGAAGCTCTTCGAGCATCACCTTCAACAGCTCGATCTTGCTCCGGAAATGGCGGTACACCGCCGGTTCGGTGACCCCCACCCGGGCCGCCACGTTGCGGATGGTACACTTGCTGTACCCTTCCCGGCTCACGATATCCATGGCCGCCCGAATAATCTCCCGCTGCTTGTCTGTCATGATTGGCCTCCCGAACACGAACCATAGTTATCGCTCACTAACATAATGCTTTTATCCCTTTGGTGTCAAGGGAATGAGCAGAGAATCTATAAATTCCAATTTTGATGAAGAAATTACCAGAGCAAAACGAAGATTTTCAAGGCGGTTTTCCGCCTTGCCAACTCTTACGGTACGTATTAGGGTAAGAGTGAGGCTTGCGGCTTTTCGCAGCCCCCGGGAGAGTTCTCCCCTCATACAAACCAAGGAGTCAAAAAGTGGATCTGGTATCTCAGGCGGTATTCTGGTTTTCCGTTCTCTGCATGGCCGCCACGGCGGCGGCCATGATGCTCCTCCTCATTTCCACCGCGGGGAGACGCCCCCCCTGGATGAAATACTTTCTCATCCACATCGGTGCCTACACCTTCTGGCTTTTGGGTCACACTTTTCTCTTTTTCAACGTCGAATTTCTGCCCGATTCCCCGGGGGGAGTGGCATTCTTCGCCGGAACCGTTCACATGATAGTCTCCCTGACCATCCTGCTCAGCTACCCCCCCTTTATCTTCATGGTCATGGGCAGCGAAAACAGGACCCGCCCCAGGGTTCTAGCCCTGGCAAGCTCGGCGGTGCTGGTTCTATTTCTATTTACCACCTACTTCTTTACCCTCCCCGCCCTGAGTCTGGTACTCAATCTGCTTTTCAACCGTTATCTTTTCGGCATGAGTCTCCTGGGATATCGCACCCTCCGAACCCGGCAGCTTCAGGGGCTGCGGAAAACCATGGCCCGCTATCTGGGGATCGCCGTCTACCTCTACGCCCTGCTCATCGCTGCCACTCCCTTCGTCCTTATCACCCCCCTGGAATGGCGCCCCGTCATCGGACTGCTTTTTACCGCCCTTTTCAGCCTGGTATGGAGTGTTCTGATCATCATAGAATTGGTGAGTCATGGGGAACGGGCCTTGGGTAAAGTTACCTTGAGTGAAGGATTCCTGACCGATTACCGCATCAGCGGCCGGGAACGGGAGGTTCTGGAAAAACTCATCCAGGGTAAACCGAACAAAGCTATCGCCGACGAGCTGTTCATCAGCATCCGCACCGTGGAAGCCCATGTGTACAACATCTACCGGAAATGCGGGGTCTCCAACAAGGTGGAACTGATCCGGATTCTGGAAAATACGTAGTTTCCCCAATAGCACATCTTCCCCCGTCTGCCCTAGGATGTCTTCACAAGGAGGCTCCATGAAGGCAATCGCAACCAGCCATCTGGCAAAGCAATACGACCAGGGAACTACGGCCCTGGCAGACCTGTCCCTGGAAGTGGAGGAGGGAACAGTCTTCGGATTTCTCGGTCCCAACGGGGCGGGAAAGACCACCACCGTCCGGATTCTGAACGGAACCCTGACCCCCACCAGCGGATCCTTCACCCTCTTTTCCCGGAAAACCGATCCTCAGGGCATAAGGCTCTTAAGCGGAACCTTGAGTGAAACCGCCCGGATGTACGAAAACCTTTCCGCCCTGGATAACCTGAGATTCTTCGGCAGCCTCTACGACCTGGAAGCCCGGGAGATCGAAAAGCGGGGCCGGATGCTCCTGGAGAAACTGGGCCTGAAGGGACGGGAAGAGGACAAGGTGGGAACCTACTCCACGGGGATGAAGAAGCGGGTCCAGCTGGCCCGGACCCTGCTGCACCAACCGAAACTGCTCTTTCTCGACGAGCCCACCAGCGGCCTGGATCCCGAAGCGGCGGGAGAGGTAAGCGAACTCATCAGAACCGTCGCCCGGGAAGAAGGAACCACGGTATTTCTCTGCACCCACAACCTACCCATGGCCGAAAAGGTCTGCGACCAGGTAGGTTTCCTCGATAGGGGCCACCTGGTGGCCTTCGGCACCCGGGAGGAACTGACCACCCGGCTGGGGAAAGGCAAGGTTCTGGAAATCACCCTCCGTTCCCCCGAGGGCAAGGGAGATGAGATCCTCTGCCATTCGGTGAACGAAGAATCGGAGATAAACCGCCACATCAGGGCCGCCATGGACCGGGGCGGCATCATTCTGGAATCAAAACTGCAGAGACCGGGATCTCCTGATCGTGGACAACGATCCATTCCACTGGCTGTCTGTTTCCCGCGGATG
>CAYYNJ010000268.1:0-1402 GCA_964472775.1 uncultured Spirochaetaceae bacterium | reverse complement strand
AGCTATGTGGGAGGCAAAGATGAAAAATAAACGGATAGCGGCGCTGATCAGAAAAGACCTACGGGAAATCGGCGGGACGAGAATGGTGATGATTCCCATGATCGTGGTACCCCTCATCATGGCCCTGGTCATCCCGGTGGCCATCATCCTGACCCTGGCCCTGGGAAGTACCGACATGATTAACGGTGTGGAACAGATGGAGAAGCTGATTCCCGTCTATCCCGTCCCGGAACGGATCGCAGAGCTGCCCCAGCAGCTGCTCTACATCTTCCTCAATTACACCTTCCTTCCCCTCTTCCTGATCATTCCCCTGATGATCTCCTCGATCATCGCCGCCAACTCGGTGGTGGGAGAGAAGGAACGGGGCACCCTGGAAACCCTGCTCTACACCCCCGTGACCAACCGGGAGTTCATCCTGGGGAAACTGCTGGGGGCCTTTCTGCCCGGGGTTCTGATGACCTTCCCCGCCTTCCTCCTCTACGCCGCCGTGGCCAACGGCCTTTCCTGGCACTTTTTCGGCACCCTGACGGTGACTTCGCCGGTGTGGATTCCCGCGCTGCTGCTGCTCTCCCCGGGGGTGGCCCTGCTGGGCCTGGGGGTGACCCTGCTGGTGTCGATCAAGGCAAAAACCTTCATGGAGGCCCAGCAGGTCTCCGCCATGGTGGTGCTGCCCCTGGTGGCGATGATGCTGGCCCAGATCAGCGGCCTCCTGGTATTCAGCCCCCTTTACCTGGTGATCATCGCCCTGATTCTGCTGCTGGGGGATTATCTGCTGGTGGTCAAACTGATTCCCCGGTTCAACCGGGAAGCGGTGCTGGCCCGGTTGTAACCGTTCATTTTGACAACCCCTCGGCGGTCGATTAAGATATCATAACAGGATCGTAATGGCCTCCGGGGGGAGATAAAAAATGAACGTACGGGACGATGAAAAGTTCATCAGAAACGTGGAGGGGCTGATAGACCCCATGGAGGTGGGCCAGCTTTCCTTCTTCCAGGGCCTGAAGAAGCTGCTTCCCCGGGCCGCATTAAAGAAACTGCTGATAAAGACCTCGAAGCAAACCCCCAAAATGGGTTTTGTCATCGAGCCCTACAGCCTCTTTCTCTTCTTCCGGCTCAAGGATCTGGAAAGGGCCAAGGCCATGCTGCCGGATCGGTATGAACTGGCCAAGACCCGAATTTTTGCCGGGGATGAACCGGAATACTACTACGGATTCGGCTCCTTCAACGCCCGGGCGAGCACCTTCTGGGGCAGCAGGCTCGAGTCGTATCTGATCGCCCGGGACAAGGAAACGGGGCTGATATCCTGGATCTTCATCGACATCCTGAGCAACACCATCATCGCCCTCCCCAAAGAGGGGGTGGCGGACCCCAACAGCAGGAAAGGCTTTATCACCATCAACCC
>CAYYNJ010000267.1:0-4705 GCA_964472775.1 uncultured Spirochaetaceae bacterium | reverse complement strand
GTCCGGAAGTCCGAGACAGCCCTGTCCAGGGGACGGTGATTTCGGGGGTTCCCCCCTTCGGGAAAGAGCCGGCTCATGGCGGCGTAGCGGATCTGAAAAACCCGTTCCAGCACGGTGCCTCCGCCGGAAAGACGGAGGAGGCCCTCCGCTTCCTTCAAGGCGGTGTGGCAGATCCGATCCCGTCGTTCCGCCGCCCCACTTCCGGAGTTTTCGGGAATCCCGTATAACTCTTCCAGGAGCCTCAGGGTTGCGTCGGCGGCTTGGCCGACCCGCCATGCCAGGGGATCTTTCCTGTTCAGGTCCGCCTTACCTTCCATTTCGGTTTCCCATTTTTGCAGAAGCTCTTCGGTCATCTCCCCGGGGGGCCGGGGATAGCGGTACCCCAGGGCCACCGGCAGAATCAGCATTTCCTTCCCCGCTTCCAGGGTCCACTGGGCCATGGAGGTGAATCCCGGGGCCAGGGGGGCGCATTGATGAACGTGGTAGGTTACCTGGCTCTCCGGGGCCAGGGCCAGGGGGAAGGGGCTTTCCAGCAATTCCCGCCGGAGCAGGTTCATTCCTTCCTTGTTCGTTCCCAAATTTTGCACCGGGACGTGTCCCAGCCGGGGAAAGGCGAATACCGCCGGCAGGCCGGCCCAATTGAGCACGTCCTTACCGTAGAGAAACTGGGCATGGGGCTGGCCTGCCAGGGGCGTGCCCCATTGGCGGGCCGCCCGGGGCAGCAGGTTGTTCAGGGCGTAGGACAGGACCGGCGGATCCCACCGGGAGGGGTGCCGGAAAAGAATGATGAGCCGCGTCTTGCCTTGCTGGAACCGTTGATAGGCGTCAATAAGGTGACGGGGTTCCTGCAGTTCCACCGAAGAAACCCCCTCTCCCAGGGTCAGGTAGGGTTTTCCCACCAGGCGTACCACCCGGTGGAAAATCCGGGAGTACCGGGGGGGAAAGAATCCCCGTCCTTCCACGGGCCGGGAAATGACCAGGTTTTTCCGGGTGGTTTTCAAGGAGCCTCCCCCTGAACAACTTGGTTGCGCCCCTGGCTTTTGGCCCGATAGAGGGCCTTGTCGGCGCGGCGGATAAAGGCTTCCAGATCATCGGATGCTACCTTTTCCGTTGATGAGAAACCGACGCTGATGGTCACCGTCAATTCTCCCGTATGGGTGGACAGGGGGGGGAACTCAACGGCATCGCAGCAGCGCCGGCTTACCTTCAAGGCCGCTTCGGGACCCGTGTCGGCGAGCCAGAGGCAGAATTCTTCTCCCCCGTAACGGCCCAGAATATCCTTGTCCCGCAGAACCGCCTGAAGCCGGCGGGCCACTTCTTTGATGACCTGGTCCCCCGTTTGATGGCCGTGGCTGTCGTTGACCAATTTAAAATGATCCAGGTCGATCATAAGGATGCTTCCGGGGGCGCCGCTTTCCCCGGCATGGCGGAGGGCTTCGCCCGCAAGCTCTTCCCAGGTTTTCCTATTGTAGGTTCCGGTGAGTCCGTCGGTCTGGGCGGCGGTCTTCAGGTTTGCCACGGACTTTTTTAATTCCGTGATATCCGACAGGATGATGAGAAATCCCCGTGTTTCTTTTCGATCATCGGTGAAGGGCAGCTTTTGGCTGGCATAAATTTTATCATCCCGCAAGATTTCGGTTTGATGGCGCAGCTCTGCCCCGTTGTGATGGATTTCTTGGGCATCCCAGTCCCTGAGAAGGTCTTCCCAGGGCTTGTTGAGGGTTTTTAGCCGGGGCTGGTTGAGGATATGGGACGCCGCCCTGTTCCAGTCGATGAGAAGCCCCTCTTTGTTGAAGATGAACACCGGTTGGGGCGACTCTTCAAAGAATTTGGCCTTACCGTTTCTGAGGTTGCCTACCAGATTTTCGGTCAAGATGCCGTAGGCGAAAAAAGGGCCCACCAGAGACATGAAAATAGGATTCACATCAAGGCCTTCGGGGTATATCCCCATCATGAAGGTAATGTAGCCAATCCCCGGAACAAGGGAGCCCAGCATCAGGTAGAAAAACCCCTTTCGGGATCTTCCGGAATTTTTCAGGGCCATCCATCCGTAGAGACCGAGGGAGACCGCCAGGGCAAGGACGACGTAACTCATATGCATGTAGTAGACGGGTCCCCGGATGTGGGAGATCACCGGGATGGTGTCGGTGAATGCCACGGACCATTCCCGGTAGTAGAGCCGTCCCGCCGGGGCTGACCAGTGGGAAATCAGGGTGATGAGGGAGGGAAGGCGGAACAGAAGAATCTTCGGTGAAAGGGGCAGATTTTCCCGGTAAAACCGGAAGTGAAAGGTGAGCTGGAGGATGGAGGCGGGGATGAAGGCCACCCCCAGATACTGAAAACGGCTCCAGAAGAGAATCCCGGCGGGGGTGGTTTGAATCAGCTCCTGGGAATACCCGAAGGTGTAGATAAAAACCTCCGCCATCAGGACCAGGAAGAGCCGGGCTCTTACGTTGTTCCTCGTTTCGGGGATGGCCCAAATCACCAGGGTCAGAGACAGGAATGCAATAGCCAATACCATAGGTTGCAGCAGGGGGATCAATATTTCACTCCTGCTATCCAGTATAAGGGAAGACGGGGTCAGCCGCAATAAAAAGCAATGCTCCCCCGGCGGGACATTTTGCGGAGGGGCCGAAGTTGTCTTTCCAGGGCGATAGTATTAGATTTATAGACGAGGAGTTTACTATGAATACAGACATCACTTTGTGGAACGGCCACCAGATACCCGCCCTGGGGCTGGGTACCTACCGGATAGAAGATAACAATGAGGCTGCCCGGGCCGTGGCGGCGGCCTTGGGAGAAGGGTATAGACACATCGATACCGCCGCGGTGTACGGAAATGAAGAGGGCGTGGGCCGGGGCCTCCGCGAGGGCGGGGTCCCCCGGGAGGAAATCTTTCTGACAACAAAAATCTGGAACGATGATCTTCGGGCCGGAAGGGTGGAAGAGGCTTTTGACGAAAGTCTTGAAAGACTGGGAGCCGACTATGTGGATCTGCTCCTGGTTCATTGGCCCACGGGAGATTATAAAACCTACTGGAAGAGTTTTGAGAAACTCTATCATCAGGGCCGGGCCCGGAACATCGGGGTTTCCAACTTTACCATGCGGATGCTTGATGATCTTTTGACCACCGCCGAAGTGAAACCCCAGGTGAATCAGGTGGAACGCCACCCCTATCTGGTTCAGAAACCGCTCTTGAAATACTGCGACAAGAAAGAGATTGCCCTTACCGCCTGGTCGGGTTTTATGGTGGGGGCGTTGCTGAAAGAACCGTCCCTGGTGAAGCTGGCGGAGAAGTACGGCAAGACGGCGGCTCAGATCATCCAGCGATGGAACTACCAGAACAGCGTCATCACCATTCCCAAAACGGTTCACCCCGAAAGGATGCGGGAAAATTCGGATATTTTCGATTTTTCCCTGGAGTTTGAAGACCTGCAGTTCATCGACACCCTGGACCGGAATCAGCGTCGGGGGCCCAACCCGGAGAATTTTGATTTTTAGAACCCCGCCCTCCCAGGGGGGTGGTCCGATTTCGGAGTGTCAATCGTCCAGGAGCCGCCGTTCTCCCTCCAGAGAGCGCAGGGCGGTGGCATCCTGGCTGACTTCCATGATCCCCCGGTAGATCCCGTCTTCAAAGAGGGGCAGATACTGGATGTGGATGAACCGCCCCTCCCGCTGGATCCAGAATTCCGCCTTCTCCCTTTGGCCTGATTTCAGTTCCTGGACAATTTTTTTGACCACCCCGACGCTGCCGGGAGGGTGACAGTTCTCCACCTCCCGGCCGATGATTCCCGGGGTACGGGGAAATATCCGCTCCTTCCCCTCGCTGTAGTACTTCACCCGGCCGGTCTCATCCACCACGGTGATATCCAGGGGAAGGTTTTTCAGCACCAGATCCACCACCTCAGCCTCCAGGTGCCCCCGGGAGAGGCTAAGGGTGCCGGGTGTTTTTTCCGATCCCCGGGGTCCAGCGGTCTTGGTGCTATCCGCCGCCGCCAAACCGGCTTTTGGGGCGGAAGTACCGGCGGATGCCCGGAGTTCTTGGGCCATCCCGGGGAGTACCGCAGGACCCAGGGCCCGGAAGGCCAGGGGGTAGAGGATCCGCTCCTCCCGGTACATCAGGGAGCCCGATTTGAGGAAGAAGCTGCCGATCAGCCGGTTCACCCGGTCCCTTTCTTCCGTTCCGTCTTCCTCCAGGATCGTAAGCGCCTCCTTCAGGTCCGCCGCAATTTTATCCTGGATGTGCCACATCAGTTTGATACAGCCGAACTCGCCGCCGCACTTTTCCAGGGCGGGAAAGAGGGTGTACTGGAGCCGGTGGTAATGATCCTTCAGGAGGGAGAGGCTTTTGAGCCCTTCAAGGAGCCGCTGTTTCGCCGAGCCGGCCCGGGGATTCTCCGGGGAGAGGCGGGCGTACCGCCGGAAGGCGGAAGAGACGTCCTCTCTGAGGGTTTGGAGGGCGCGGTTCTCTTCGGCCAGAAAACCCAGGGGATGGTCTTCGGGATAGGAGGGCGGAATCATCTCGTCCAGACTCTTACCGGCGGCGCGGATGAAACGGGCCACCGCTTTTTCCATATCATCGTAGTCTTCCTGTTCTGAGAGCAGTACATGGATGGCGTGGTTGATGTTCCAGGGGTCGGCGGTTTCCAGTTCTCTCCGGTACCGGTCGTACCACTCCCGGCTGACCTGCCCCTGGTAGAGTCCC
>CAYYNJ010000266.1:0-4734 GCA_964472775.1 uncultured Spirochaetaceae bacterium | reverse complement strand
ATCTGATAACTCCTACTGCGTAGGCCAGCATTCTCTCTTGTCTCGACGGATTCGCGAGAGACGAGACACAGGGCTTGAG
Source organism: uncultured Spirochaetaceae bacterium (assembly GCA_964472775.1). Taxonomy (GTDB): domain Bacteria; phylum Spirochaetota; class Spirochaetia; order UBA9216; family UBA9216; genus CAYYNJ01. The sequence goes on along the minus strand of CAYYNJ010000266.1, from coordinate 4,655 downwards.
TCGAAACACGCTGGAAAACGTCTGGATGACCCGAGTCTTGGTGGATATATTCCACCATGTTTCTGGTCGATCAACGCGAATGGTGATCGACCGTACGAAATACGGCACGATAATCCTGCTGCACCGAACTTTCCAATTATTAAAGAAGAGCTTCCAGATCATTCCATCTTCACGTGGCCGTTTAAGTTGTCCTTCGTAAGAGACCAGGACAAGGGTGACAAATACGGTCGTTACTTCCCGGAGAAACTCTTTAATGGACGGATTGAAAGATTCCGAAATGGCATTAAAGACTAAGAGTCGATTGCATTCCTCTATGCCAATTATGACAATCCCATAAGCGGCGATTTGCAGCAATATCTCATCGTTGGTGTTGCTCTCGTTTCGAGTCAGGGTAGCCCCCAGAAATTCGTGCCTCAGCAGGAGCAGCTTGACACGATCCGCAAGAGGAAAGGAAGTCACAACTTTCCCGTTTTAAATTGGGCCTTGCGATATTCGCTCGACCTCGAGTCTGACGGTTTCTTGCTCCCGTATGAACCTTATCTACGTGATGGTCTCGAGATTGATCCGCAATACCAAGATGACCTCGAGGAAGTAAGGGTGGTTATCTCAGAGCCAGAGCTCATACCACGTTTCAAGTACGTCTCCATGTCAATAGGAGATGATGCGGCTATCATGCTTCTGGCCAAGATTCGGAAAAGCCTCTTGCTTATGATTCGACAAGCGGTAGTAGAAGAATCCGAAGCACGACATCGATTGAAAATATGTGAGGAGTTACTGCAGGCATCGCTCGAACGGAGAACGCATTTTCCTGGCTTTGGAAACCTGGTTCGAGCCGTTTTAGGCCTACTCCCCGAGCAGTTCCCCGAACTCGACAGGATGGTGACGGAATTTCAGGCAACGTTCGACAAGGACTACGGCGACGTACTTGTCAGCGTGATCGACGGCACTGGTACGGAGAACTGGCCACAGAAAGCACAGCTTGAGAGTCTTTTCGAGGGAGTCAAACAAGAAATCGGGCGTTTATCAGTCACTCCGGAGGCGTTTGTCCGGATCTGCATGTTGAATCTCACGACTGTAGATTCCCGAATTAAATTAGCAGTAAATCCCGCTTAAAAATATCGTAAAGAAACGGCAATTATTCACAGATTCCCGGTTTATCATCCCTTTTACTTTTTGGATCAAAAATAAAGCGGGAAGACTTCCCGCTTTCTCATCTCTATCACAATTACTATTTCAGCGACTTAAAACAGCTTGGACATGCTCTTTCTCAACTGTTGCATTTCCCGACAGATAGGCCCTGATGAGAGAATGCTTTCCCATATTGTCAATCACCCGCATTACGCCACTGGAAGCATCATGAATAAGCGCCATGGCGGGTTTGGTGAATAACGAGCCACCGGTAGAGACATCTGCGACCCGCTGCTCGATGTAGGAGAATGTTTCTTCCTTTTTCAAAGTTCCCATCCTGACGGTTACCGTTACAGAGTTTGCCAGTGACTCCAAGGAAGTCAGACCGAGTTTCTGTATCAGCGGTTCCTGGCCGCAAAGAAGGATGGTGAGAGCATTGAGCGAATCATAATTGAAATTGGCCAGCAACCGGATTTCCTGAAGAATGTCATTCCCCAGTTTATCCGCCTCGTCAATAATCAGAACCGGGTGTACATGCTTTGTTCGGTGCATATTGAAAATATGCTCATGTATGGCCTTAAACATGGGGGCTCGTCTCCCACCGGGTTGAAGTCCGAAGGTGTGGGAAAGATGAGTATAAAACTCCTGGATTCCTACAGAGGTATGGCAGATATAATGAGACTGGTAGGTTCCCTGATGGAGAGAATCGGTGGCCATTCTTAGGATACAGGTTTTCCCTGTTCCGGATTTTCCGGTGAGGATACCAATTCCTCTGGTATCAAAGAGGATCTGCAGCTGCCCCAGGGCGTGGGTGACACCAGGAAGTTTTTTGAGCTCTTCCGTTTTAATCTCCCGGGTAAAAGGATCGGCTGAAAGATTGAAATGAGAGTAGACTTCCCGCATTTCCATATCAGTTTCCCCCCATGCTTGTGGCCCTCAAGCTCACCGGCATATCAGAATATTCATCATCAGATTGAAGATGGCCTTCCCGGGAGTAGCCCCGTTTCACTTTGGAATTGGCATAGGTATCCACCACCCGAGCGTACCCGTATTCTTTCCCTCCATAGCTCACCAAGACACGTTTTATCGGAGGCGTGGGATCAAACAGGATGTTGATTCTTTTTCCGCTTAAAATGGAAGGAGCTTCAAAGAGTGTCCCCTCAAGGGTGAATGTAGAATCTTTGTAGACCTTACGGGATAAAAGATGAAGGAATATTCGATCCAGATCGACGCCATGTGCCATCGGTTTGATATGGTGGGCTTTGGCAATCCAGGTATCCAAAGGGGTGATGTACTCCTGGAGTCCTCTGTGCGGGGAGCGGTGGTATTCACATTCGAGCCAGGTGTTGAACCGGGCATTCAGATCATCCAGATTCTTCACGACGCTGATATCCAAGGGCCGTAGGAACTGATCCCTGACGGTTCTGAAAAACCTCTCCTGTTTGCCTTTTCCTTGAGGACGTCCGGGTTTTGTGTGGCTTAACGTGATGCCCAGGATATCGAGGATGCGTCTGGTCTGATTCGAGACAAAAGTGCTTCCGTTGTCGGTATACAGCCGGCCCATCATTCCTTGAGACTGCAAGATGTGTTTAATCCCTTTTTCAAAGAGAATCGATTTTTCAGAAAAGGAGAACCGGCCGTAAAGAATCCTTCTGGTGGCATCATCGAGAAACGTCATCAACAGAGCTTTATGTTTTTTCCCCTTATCGTCAGAAATTAAGGGGCCATACATCACATCCGACTGAACACATTCCAGTGGTGAGAAAAAGTCAAATTTGAGTGTCTGTTCGGTCTCATTGGTCTTTGCTCTTTCATTTACCGTTAATCCTTGGGATTGTATGAATCGAGATAACGTGGAATGGGAAATCTCCTGCCTGATGACACCCTGTTCCCGTAGAGTTCTAACAGCAGCAACGGCGGTGAGCTCAACGTTGGATTCTAAAAGAGCAATAATGGCGTTTTGTTCCACATCCCTGATGATACGACTTTTCCCCTGATCCTCTCTGATCTTGGGATTCAATCCTTCTTTTCCATATTTCCGGAATAAACACAGCCAACGCCTGATACAACCGTCAGTGAGAGTTGTTCTTTTGGAATAGGGAATCTCATATTCCCGCCCGGCCTTCTCTTTAATCATCTGTGTCAGCTGACCCCGATTCAGGTAGGGGTTTCCCAGCTCCGCGACGACTGAATGCCTGAAATCGCAGATCCTTTTGCGTCTTAATTCTCTCTCCATATCACTCATAAACTCTCCATTTCCCACCTTTGAGGTTTATGAAAAATCTAAGGGCACTCATTGACGCCAGGTAGCCCCCCTATTAGGTGGGAGGGAGATTCCCAAGTTATTTTCTCTGACTCTGAGAATATTTCTTCGGGAGAAGTAAAGCGGATTGTATCCTTCTCTGGAAAAGGCCTGATTAATAATCTGGACTATATTCGCAGCTGTGATACCCGGGGAGGAAAACCGAACCTAGTGACCGTGCAGAGGGCTCTTCCCGTCGGGGAATAAAGCCTTAGATCGCACCTTGGCCGTTCGTATCATCAATTCAAAACTGCGGCCATATTTCTCACTCATGCCTCTGGAAATGAAAACTGAAGCGGCATTTAACTGGGAGGCTCCATTTCCCCGTAATGAAATGTATGAATTGGCCTCGGCGGTTCCTATGCTGGTCCCCGGCAAGGAAAACTCTGGAATCAGGGCATGAGTCGTGCCGCAGGGGAGGCACTCAACTCGGATGATCTTGATCCTTCTCTGATAATGATACTTTGAATACTGACAGTGATATGTGAAGCGGGACTCCAAGCAAACCGGACAGACGCAGCTCTGGAAATCGTCCCTGCTGTGAGTTGGTTTCTGAAGCTTGTCGTAAAGAGGATCTGGAATTATGATGACGGTGGTTATTGTTTAGAATGCGGGAAGGATTGTGGAAATGAAATCCCGCATTCTTTTATCCTTTGTTCTCCAAGTCTTATATTTTATTTCGGCACTATCAGGACATTCTCTCAGAAAAACCCCGGGAATCTACAGCATGAAGGGTCAGGTTCTGTAGTTAGTCATATTCGTGTGGGAGATTGTAAAGAATTCGAAATAAACCTTCCTCCTATTGATGAGCAAAAACATATCTCTCACATCCTCGGCTCCCTCGACGACAAAATCGAACTCAACCGCCGAATGAATGAAACCCTGGAAGCCATGGCCCAGGCTCTGTTCCAGAGCTGGTTTGTTGACTTTGATCCGGTGATCGATAAGGCTCTGGCTGCGGGGAAGGTGATACCTGATGAGCTGAAGGAGAAAGCGGAGCGGCGAAAAGCTTTGGGAGAAAGGCGCCGGGCATTGCCCAAAGAAGTCTTGAGTCTTTTTCCTGATGAGTTTGAGCTCACCGATGAGATGGGGTGGGTGCCGAAGGGGTGGCGTCATTCGACCGTGGGGAAGTCTTTCCTCTTGACAATGGGGCAGTCTCCACCAGGAAATACCTATAACGGCGCGGGTGATGGATTGCCCTTCTACCAAGGTCGAACCGATTTTG
>CAYYNJ010000265.1:0-4787 GCA_964472775.1 uncultured Spirochaetaceae bacterium | reverse complement strand
CCTTCAAGGCCGCGGCGAATTCCCCGTCGTCGGGGGCCTTGCCGTGCCACCGGTAATCTCCTTCCATAAAGGAGACTCCCTTGCCCTTTACGGTGTGGGCTAAGATCATGACCGGACCGGTTTCGGACTCTTCACACGCTTTTTCCAAACTGCCAACAAGGCCTTCCATGTCGTGGCCGTCGCATTCGATAACGTTCCAGCCGAAGGCCCTCCATTTATCCGGCAGAGAATCCAGGGACAAGGTCTGATCCAAAGGCGCCGCCAGCTGAACCTTGTTGTAATCGGTAATGGCGATGAGATGTTTCACCTTCCGGGCACCGGCATAGAGGGCGGCCTCCCACACCTGGCCTTCCTGGGATTCTCCGTCTCCCATGAGGACGAAGACCCGGTAGGGAAGGTTCCGCCGTTCTCCTTCGAGTCTCATGCCGATCCCCAGGGACAATCCCTGGCCCAGGGACCCGGTGGAGATATCCACCCCCGGGGTCTTGTGCATATCCGGGTGGCCTTGGAGGATGCTTCCCAGTTCGTCAAAGGTTTTTAGGACCTGGGGATCGAAAAAGCCCCGGTGGGCCAGGGCGGCGTAGAATCCCGGAGTGGCGTGGCCCTTGGAGAGGATAAAACGGTCTCGCCCGGGGTCCCGGGGGTTCAGGGGATCGATATTCATGATGTGATGGTAGAGGACCGTCAGGATATCCGCCTCCGAAAGGCTTCCCCCGGTATGGCCGCAGCCCGCATGATGGGTGGTCTCCAGGATGAGACGCCGGATTTCCCGGGCTTTATCCTTCAGGTCTTGAATATTGGTTTTGCGCATTAAGAACTCCTATTGCGAAATATACACTTTGGATTATGAATCATGAAAGCGTATTATGCAACACCGTTTCGTCCCTGGGAGGACAAAAAAAGGAAATTTATGGGGAGGCTTACCCCTTTGATTTTTCTCTTTTTTAAGATAAAATCGGGGGCCATATGAAAAATAATCAATCAAAGACAACCCTCCGACGCCTTCTTATTATCGCCGTACCCATGGTGATCTCCCAGGCCTCGGATACCATCATGATGTTCGTTGACCGGCTCTTCCTGTCCCGGCTGGGAGAAGAGTATTTAGCCGCCTCCATGAGCGGCGGCCTTACCCAGTTTATGGTAAGTTCGTTCTTCATCGGAACCATCGGGTACGTCACCGCCGTGGTGGCCCAGTACTACGGGGCGGGGCGGCGGGAAAAATGTGCCGAAGCCACCTTCCAGGCGGCGGTTTTGTCGGCCTTGAGTTATCCCATCCTTCTGGGCCTCTCTCCCTTGGCCAAAACGTTTTTTGCCCTCCTGGGGCAGTCGGCCCTGCAGGTGGACCTGGCGTATACCTACTTTCAGGCCTTGATTTTCGGGGTGATCTTTCTGATTCTTCGGCACGCCCTGGCGGGTTTCTTCATCGGCATCGGACGGACCACCGTGGTGATGATCGCCAACGCCGTGGGGATGCTGGTTAATATCCCCTTGAATTACGTCCTGATCTATGGAAAATGGGGGTTTCCCGCCCTGGGTCTTCGGGGCGCCGCCATCGGAACCATCCTGGGGAACCTCACCATCTTCCTCATCCTTCTGGGTTTTTACCTGCGGGGGAAAAACCGGAGGGAGTTTCACACCCATAAGTCCTTGGTCTTCCGGCCCGCCATCCTCAGAACCCTTTTACGGTTCGGAGTTCCCGCAGGAATCGAGATGTTCCTCAACGTGGCGGCCTTCAACCTCTTCGTGCAGACCATGCATTCCTACGGAACCAAGGTAGCGGCGGCGGTAACCATAGCCTTTAACTGGGATCTGGTGGCTTTTCTCCCCATGCTGGGGATGGGACACGCCGTTACCGCCCTGGTGGGGCAAAATGTGGGAGCCGGAGATCTTCCGGAGGCCAGGAAGACCGCTTTCACGGGGTTGAAGTCAGCCTGGGTCTATTCCTCCAGCATGGTGGTCATTTTCGTTTTTGGCGCCCCCGCCTTGGCCCGCCTCTTCATTCCTGGATTGGATCCGGGAGGTTCCGAGGTAAGCCGTATGGCGGTGGTGATGCTCCGCCTCGCTTCTATTTACATCCTGGCCGACTCGGCCCAGATCGTCTTTGTCGGCGCCCTCCGGGGAGCCGGAGATACCCGGTGGGTCATGGCCGCCTCGGTGATTATTCACTGGGCCTTCGCCGCGGCGGTGATTTACCTCATCAAGGTGGTTAAAATTGCCCCCGTCACCGCCTGGATCTTCTTCATCGGCTTCATCGTCCTCATGGGGATCACCATGTTTCTCCGGTTCCAGGGAGGAAAGTGGAAAAATATCGAGATGATCGATAAGGAAGAAGGTTGTGAGGAGTATCACTACCTCACCGGAACTTGTCCCGAAGTAATGGCCGAGGAGCCCCTAGAGTAAGGCCCGGCAGAGAAAACAGGATTGTTTAGCCCGGGGGATTCCTCTATAATCGGGGCATGGCAAAAGAAGAAAGCTACACCATCCAGTCGGTAGACCGCGCCTTGGTCCTTCTCAAGGCGGTGGCCTCCCGGCCTTTGGAGGGACAGACCCTCAATGAACTCACCTCTGTTTTAGATATCGACCGCAGCTCCATTTTCCGGCTTCTCTCGACCCTGGCCAAGCATGATCTTGTCCGGCAGGAAGAGGGGGGCAAGAGGTACCTATTAGGTTACGGGATTTACTCCCTGGCGGGGGCGTTGCGGGTCCAGGAGAAACTCACCGATCTGGCCCAGCCTTTCCTCCGGGAACTGGTGGAAAGGGTGGGGGAGAACGCCCATCTGGCGGTGAGGTCCCGGAATATGTGCGTCTTCATCGACCGGGAGCAGGGAACCAAGACCTTGACGGCCAATACCGACATCGGCGACTCCGAAGAGCTTTACTGTACCGCCGTGGGGAAAAGCCGGAACTGCCGGCTCTCCCGGGAGGAACTGTCGGTGCTTTTTGCCGAAGAAACCTTCCAGAAGTTCACCGGCAACACCATTACAAGCACCGAAGCACTCTACCAGGAGCTCCAAAAGGTGAAAGACCAGGGGTATGCGGTGGATGACGAAGAATACGAGTACAATGTGATCTGCCTTGCCGGGCCGGTGTACAACTATGAGAACCGCATCGAAGCGGCCCTGGGGATGTCGGGTCCCAAAATCCGCATGGAGGGCCGGGTGGCCGAGGTGGGGGCGGTGGTGAAGGATGTCTCCCTCCGGCTCAGCCGGCTCCTGGGGTATCAGGGGGACTGATTTCCCCGGGTCTTCCAAAAGAAAGAACCTCCCGAAACCGGGAGGTTCTTTTTGGGTACCTATTCTTTAGATGATTCGTTTTCGAAAATAACTGGTGACGAATTCCGCCACGATGACGATCCCGATGATGGACATGATGATGGTTCCCACGGTGCGCCATTTAAAAGAGTCGATGGCTACCTGGAGGATGAAGCCGATACCTCCGGCTCCCACCAGACCCAGGACGGTGGATTCTCTGATGTTCACGTCCCACCGGAGGATGCTCACCGCCAGGAAGCTGGGGAACACCTGGGGAATGACACCGTATACCAGGATGTGGGCTTTCGAGGCTCCGGCGGCTTGCAGGGCTTCCACCGGTTTCCAGTCGATTTCCTCGATGGCTTCCCCCACCAGCTTTGCCATAAACCCGATGGACCGGAAGCCGATGGCCAGGATACCGGCGAAGGGACCGGGGCCGAAGATGGCGACGAAAAAGAGGGCCCAGACCAGGGTGTCCACGGAACGGCTGGCCACGATGACAAAACGTCCCACCCAGAGGGTAGCTTTGTTGGGGGTGACGTTTTGGGCTCCCAGATAGGCGATGGGCATGGCCAGCACAATGGCCAGGAAGGTTCCCAGGGTGGCGATGTGAATCGTTTCAACCATGGCCTCCAACACCGATGGCACGGCATTGAGGTTGGGGGGGAACATTCGCCCCATCAAGTCCGATATCTGTACCGGGGCGTCCCAAACCCATTCCCACACAATATCCATGGTCGAGAGGGACCAGACCACCGCCAGGGCTACCAGAAGGTAGGCCAGGGTTCTGACGATCTTGCTTTTTAGGGTGTAACGGTGCCATTGAAAGCTGAGTTCGTTGGATAGACTCATTTGGTGAACCTCCTGAGGTATCCGCTGATGCCCTCCGCCACAAGGATGATGGCGATCATCACCAGAAGGATGGCCGAAGCGGTGCCGTAGTCGTAGCGGCCGAAGGCGTTTAACAGGGTGCTTCCTATCCCCCCGGCCCCGACAATCCCTATGATGGCGGAAGCCCGAAGGTTGATATCCACCTGGTAGAGGGAGAGGCCGATAAAACGGGGCAGGATCTGGGGGAACACCGCATAGACCAGCGTTTTAAAATAGCCCGCCCCCAGGGACTGGATAGCCTCAAGCTGACCTTTGTTGATTTCTTCGATGGCCTCGGCCAGGAGTTTCCCGACAAAGCCGATGGAATACACGATGAGAGTCAAAGTCCCGGCTAAAACGCCGAATCCCACGGCCTTAACAAAGAGGATTCCCAGGATCACCGGATGCAGGCTCCGGGCGATGATCACCAGGGCTCGGCCGAGGTAGTAGACCGGCTTTATGGCCAAGATGACCTGTATTGCCCTTTTGCGTGGCGACCACAGCAATTTTATCCAGGGCATCAAGCACCCTTTGCCGTCCGAGCAATTTGCAGACACTGTTGTACCATTCTTCTATTTCCCTGTAATTCATCTTTCAGGCTATTTAATCCGTTTTGTAAAATTCAATCGAAATCAACGATTCATATTTTCAGCCGGATCATATTTA
>CAYYNJ010000264.1:0-4808 GCA_964472775.1 uncultured Spirochaetaceae bacterium | reverse complement strand
GCAAAAATATCAGTGCCATCCTTCAGGAACAGGCCTTACAGAACAGCGGCCTCACCGACGAAGAGCAGATGGTGCGGCTGGGGAATCTTCTCAACGCCCGGTACCTGTCCTCCGGGAATCTTTACCGCCGGGACGGGGAGTACGAACTTTTTCTCAATTTGATCCGCACCGAAACCGGTGAAATCCTTTCGGTAACCCGGGCGGTACTGGATGCCGGCTTGGGGCTGGACGAATAATCTAGGGTTCTCTTTCCCCGGCGGCACCGCCCGCCGGGGATTCCTCTTCATTTGCCCCCCTGCCGCCTCAGGGATGAACCTTCCGGGTGATCCCTCTTGATATTTTCCAGGGAGCCGGTCTATCGAAATACTAAAAAACATATATAAGCACTTGACAATGTAATGGGAGAAAGGCTATTTTATTCCCATAAAGTTGCCAGGCGCAATTAGTGTCAGGCACTATTGATTTGAAATCCGAGGCGATTACCGTTAAACTAGGGGGTACGAGAGTTTTGATCGATAAGATCCTGGAGTTCCGCGAAATGTGCCAGCTGGAAGGCGAGATAGGTCGGGATTGCGGTCTTTCCTCCCGGGAAATCCGCTGTATCCTCACGGTGGCTCAACAGGGGGTTCTCTCTTCCAAGGATCTTTCGCGGTTGGTGGATTTGTCTCCCAGCCGGGGCAGCCGGGTCATCGGCCGCCTGGTGGATCGGGGGCTCATTCGGGTACATCAGAACGATCACGACCGCCGTTCGGTGGAACTTTCCCTTTCCGAGGAGGGAAAAGAGTGTCACAAGAAGATCGAAGAGGATAAAGCCCGCTGCGAAGCCCGGCTGTTGGCCAGTCTCACCGAAGAAGAACGGGAGATGGTAAAGAGCGGCCTTGATTTGCTTATGAAAGCACTTTAATCGACAATTATAGAAGGAGATGGGAATGGCCCAACAGAAGACCATTGAAGCAATAAATTTACGATACTCCGATCTGGCGGAAACCAGCTGCTGTCTTTCCTGCGGCGGAGCGGTGGATAAGAGTAACCCCCAGCCCGGTGAGGTCTGTGTGGATCTGGGCAGCGGCCGGGGCAGCGACGCTCTGCGGCTCGCCGAGACGGTGGGGGCCCAAGGCTGGGTTCACGGCATCGATCTTTCCGACGGGATGATCGAAAAGGCCCGGAAGACCGCGGAAAAATTGGGGGTGAAAAATGTCACCTTCCACCAGGCCGAACTGGAAGCCCTCCCTCTTGAGGACGGCGAGGCGGACCTGGTCATTTCCAACTGTGTCATCAACCATGCCGCAGACAAGCAGAAGGTGTGGAACGAGGTCTACCGTATCCTGAAAAAGGGCGGCCGGTTTGTGGTGAGCGATATCTATTCCAGCGCCCCGGTGCCTGAAGAGTACCGAAACGATCCCGCGGCGGTGGCGGAATGCTGGGCCGGGTCGGTGACCCGGGAGGTTTATGTAAACCAGCTTACCCAAGCGGGATTCAAGGATGTCCAGATTCTGGAGGAGAGCCAGCCCTATCCCAAGGGGAAGATCGAAGTTTCCAGCTGGACCATATTAGGTATCAAACCTGCCAAAAGCGGATGCTGCGGCGGTTAAAAAAAGCAAGGAGAGGGTCAAATGAAATCTTTGATTCGCAAGAAGCCCCAGGGTGACAAGGCTGTTGCCCAGTGCTGTGCCAAAATCTCCAAGATTGTGGCGGGCTGCCACGACTAAGAGTAAGGGATCCGGTACGCCGGATCCATCATCCGGCCCGCCGGGGGTTACCCCCCGGCGGGCCCCTTCAAACAAGGGTTTTTATGGATTTTCAACCTTCAAAACATAACATCCTGGGGAAGCTTCGGGATTCTGAAAACGGATTCATCGTGAATCCCTTGAGTAAAAACGCCGACATCCTGGAACCGGAACAGCATCAGGCGTTCTTGTCGGGGACTTTCACCGGCACCGAAGCGCTTGTCGAAAAGGGATACCTGACCGCACCTCCCCGGGAAGAGTCGGTTTACCGTGAGGCGTGTTTGGATTTTCTCGATGACCGGGATCAGGGGGAGATTCAGATCTTCTTCGTCCCCACCTACGCCTGCAACTTCGCCTGTTCCTACTGTTACCAGGAGGGATACGACCCCGCAGAGCCCACCGCAGGCTCCGAGGTGGTGGACGCCTTTTTTTCTTATCTAGACACCGAATTTGCGGGCCGCCGGAAGTACATCACCGTCTTCGGCGGAGAGCCCCTGCTTCCCACCCCCCGGAGCCGGAAGATGGTGGAGCAGGTCATCGCCGGGGCGAATCAGAGAAAACTGGGCCTGGCCTTCGTCACCAACGGCTACTCCCTGTCCGAATATGTTCCCCTTCTGAAAACCGGAATCATCCGGGAGATTCAGGTGACCTTGGACGGGTACGGCGAGGTTCACGATAAAAGAAGGATGCTCAAAGGCGGCGGCGCCACCTTCGAAACCATCGCCGGCGGAATCGATGCCGCTTTAGCGGCGGGGCTGGGAGTCAACCTGAGGACCCTGGTGGATAAGGAAAACCTTCCCGGCCTGCCGGGTCTGGCGGCCTTTGCCAAGGAACGGGGTTGGACGGGGCACCCTCTTTTTAAGACCCAATTGGGGCGGAACTACGAGCTTCACACCTGTCAGGCCAACCAGAGCCGCCTCTACGACCGGGTCAGTCTCTATGAAGACCTCTATGAAATGATTCGGGAGCATCCGGAGTTTCTCGAATACCACCGTCCCGCCTACTCTCTTTCCCGGTTCATCTGGGAGAACGGTGAGCTTCCCGACCCTCTGTTCGATTCCTGTCCGGGCTGTAAGACCGAGTGGGCCTTCGACTATACGGGAAGGATCTACTCCTGCACCGCCACGGTGGGAGCCGCCGGCGAAGCCTTGGGAACCTTTTATCCCCAAGTCTCTCTGGATAGAGAAAAAGTGGATCAGTGGGAAGAGCGGGATGTGGTGACCATTCCTGAGTGTGCCGCCTGCGAACTGCGGCTGGCCTGCGGGGGCGGCTGCGCCTCGGTGGCGAAGAACAAGACCGGCAGGGTCCAATCCCCGGACTGCCGTCCGGTGAAAGAACTGTTAGGTATGGGTCTTTCCCTCTATTTCGAGCAAGCATACTAAAAGGATGGAAGTATAAAAGTTTTGGTATTTCCTGTGGACGTTTAATATAAAGGAGCAAGATATGGCTGGTAAAATCAAAGAAATTCAAGCGGCGGATTTTAAAGCCGAAGTACTGGAAAAGAAACGGGCGGTGGTGGACTTTTATTCCACCGAATGTCCTCCCTGTGAAGCCCTGGCTTCCAAATATGAAGCCCTCAGCGAGCTCTACGGAGACGACATCAGTTTTGTGAAAATCTACCGGCAGGGCAACCGTGAACTGGCGGCGGAGCTGGATGTGAACGGATCCCCCACGGTGCTTTTTTACCAGGACGGTAAGATGGTGGGAGATAAGTTGGCGGGAGGGGTAAAACGGTCGGACCTGATGAGGAATCTGGATGCCCTGCTTCCCCCCGAGAAGGCGGAAGAGATCCACGGTAGAATCGAAGAGAAAACCACCGAAGTGGATGTCATCGTCCTGGGAGGCGGTCCTGCGGGTCTTACCGCCGGGATCTATCTGGCCCAGGCCCACCTGAAGACCATCCTGGTGGACACCGCCCTGCCCGGCGGTTACGTGGCCACCACCCATCAGGTGTCTAACTACCCCGGCTTTATCGAACCCCAGGCGGGTATGATGCTGTCCCACTATATGAGCGAGCAGGCCAAGGCCAACGGGGTGGATTTCCGCGCCGCCGTGGAGGTGGATTACGTGGATTTGGACTGCCGGTGCGTGAAGATCGACGGGTACGAGACCATCAAGGCCCATAAGATTGTCATCGCCCCCGGGTCACGGCCCAGGCCCCTGGGGGCTCCCGGGGAGAAAGAGTTTGCCGGCAACGGCATCTCCTACTGCGCCACCTGTGACGCCAAATATTTTGAGGATAAGGAAGTGGTGGTCATCGGCGGCGGCAACAGCGCCATCGAAGAGAGCCTCTTCATCAGCAAATTTGCCAAGAAGATCACCATCGTGCATCAGTTCGACCATCTGCAGGCCAATAAAGAGGCCCAGGAAAAGGCTTTTGCGGATCCCAAGATTAACTTTCTCTTTGAGCATGAACCGCGGGAATTCAAGAAGTACGGCAACATGGACATGGGCGTGGTGGTGGAAAACCTGAAAACCAAGGAGACTTCGGAGCTGCGGACCAACGGTATCTTTGTGTTTGTCGGATTTATTCCCAACATCGAGATGTTCGGCGACAAGCTGAAGCTGGACCAGTGGGGCTATCTGCAGGCCGATGCGGAGATGCGCACCAACCTGGCGGGGATCTATGCGGTGGGGGATGTGAAGTCCAAGGCGTACCGGCAGATTACCACCGCCGTGGCGGATGGAACCATCGCCGCCATCACCATTTCCAAAGAATTAGGGTAATTATTCCCTCTTCGAATAACAAACCTTCAAGCTGCCTGGAAAACCGCCGGGCAGCTTTTTTTTATGGCATTACGCTTTCGAGAATACTATAATTGAAACGACCGGCCTTACCGGTACATATTTTTGTTATAGGAGAAAGATGAATGGAAAAAACTATTACCCTTTCGGAGTTCATGGATGAGCTTACTTTCCGGCTGAAACAGGGAAAGACCGTGGACTGCTGCAAGGAAGAGCTGATGCGGCTCAGCGAGATAATCAAGAATAAGCTGCCCGGTGAAACCATCAAAGTGAACTGGAAAGAGTAAAAACCAATCTGACCGTCCGCCTTTCAGCGGATCATGAAGTCTCTTCCGG
>CAYYNJ010000263.1:0-4849 GCA_964472775.1 uncultured Spirochaetaceae bacterium | reverse complement strand
CTAAAGATATTTGTGTAATATCACCTGTGTGGAAAAACTTAACTCCTGACTTAACCTAAAATTCCTGCGGGCCTCAGCCCAGATTGTAGAAAAGGGGCACCAGAACCGGGACCAGCAGAGAAAGCACCGCTCCGCTGGCGATGGACAGGGGCACTATCCAGGCCCCGCAGCTTCTTTCAATCAACGGCAGGGTCACGTCCATGCTGGTGGCGCCGCCCACCCCCACCGCCAGGTAGGGAAGCCCGGCCCCTCCTAAAAAGGGGATGGTCAGCAGGGCTAGGGTCTCCCTGAGTATGTTCGCCATGAAGGCCACCGAACCGAGAAAGGGGTTTCCCATGTCGGAAATCAACACCCCCGAGAGGGAGTACCATCCGAACCCCGAAGAGACCGCCAAGGTCTCCGCCGGGGCCAGCCCGAAGAGGGGAACCATCAAAAGCCCCCCTGCCAGGGACCCCACGGCGGTTCCCAGGGGCAAAAGCAGGGTCCGTTTGCTGGCCAGGACGGCGCGGAAACTGACTCCCCCGGCGGTCAGGTCCATCCCTATGGACAGCAGCAGCGCCCGGAGCATCCAGGTGGACATAACCTCTCCGGTGAACCCGCCGGCGGGGAGCAGAAGCCCCGCTAAAAAACCCGCCGCCACGAAGGCGAAGAGGCGCAGGGGGTCCTTAAGATGCGATAGAAAGGCGGGCAGCTTCGCCGCCGTGACGGCCTCAGGGCCGGTGGGGCGGTTATCGGCGGGGATCAAACCATCAGGGTCGGACGGAAGAGGCTCCCGTTCCCCCTGACGGAAAAGTGAAAAAAACAGCAGCAGCACCGCCACGGTTCCCAGGACCGTGGAGAGGGCGAACCCCGCCGAAAGCAGCCCCACCCGGGCTAGTTCGGCGGATCCCTCGGTGGTACGGCCCATCCGGAATCCCATGAAAAAGAGAAGCCCGAAGAGAACCGCAGCGGATATTTTTTTCAGCCAGGGGGAGAGGGCCACCCGGGGGATCCGGGCCAGCAGCATTCCCGCGAAAAGAAAGACAAAAAGCAAGGCCAGTGAAATCAGCGCATCCATAATGTCAGGGATTGTACAGGGTTTAAGGACCCGCCGCAAGAAGACAGCCCGGCCTCAAGCCCCTTCATCGGGGCGCTTTACCGCCGCCCTCCCCGGGATCCATCAAATCCGCCAGCCGGCGGGCCAGCTCCAGGATTTCTCCCTGCTTTTCTTCGGGCCACCGGTCCAGCCCCTCGGCCAGGGAGGAGAGGCGGATGGCCCTCTCTTGGTCCAGATGTTCTTTTCCTTCCGGGGTGAGGGCATAAAACATCCGCCGCCGGTCCCGGGGATCAGCCTGGCGGAGGATGGCTCCCCCCTCTTCCAGGCGGTTCATCATGATACAGAGGCTGGAGGAAGAAACACCCAGCTCTTCCGCCAGGTCCCCCAGCCCCTGGCCGCCCCGGGCTTCAAGGAGCGAAAGGACACCGAAGCGCTGGTGGGAATCCCGGGATTTATAATCCTCCGAAAGAGTGCTTTTGAAAAACCCGTGCATGATGAAGTGGAGCCGGGCCAGATTTTTAACCGAAGCCGGGTCAGCCAATTTCCACCTCCAGTACCGGCGGGGACACCAGGTTTTTTCTCCAGCGGTTGCTCCGGTAATAAATCAGCACCGCCGCTACTCCCGCCATCCAGCCCAGGGGCCGGGACCACCAGACCCCGGCCACCCCGATGTATCCCGACAGAAACACCGCCGCGGGAACCTGAATCAGCCAGAGACTCACCACGGCGATGATCATGGGAACCACCGTATCACCGGTTCCCCGGAAAAGACCGAAGAAAGCGTGAAGGAACGCCACCGCCAGGTAGAAGGCAGACTGGATCCGGAGAAACTCGACCCCTTGCCGAATCACCTCGGGGTTGTCGTTAAAGAGGCCCACAATCGCCTCGCCGAAGAGCCACGCCGCCGCCACAAAGAATACGGAGACAATCACCGAGGCGGCCACGATGGATTTTAGGCCCTGCCGGATCCGGTCCTCCCGGTGGGCGCCGTAATTCTGGCCCACGAAGGTAGTGAAGGCCATCCCCAGCACCATCAAGGGCATGAGACCGTAGGTATCCACCCGGCTTCCCGCCGTATAAGCGGCGGCGGTGACGGCGCCGAAGGAGTTTACCACCGACTGCAGGGCCATGAGCCCCACGGACATGGCCACCTGCTGAATTCCTGCAGGCAGCCCGATGGCCACGATCCGCTTGAACAGGGCCGAATCAAAACAGAGGACCTTAAGAGAAACCTTAAGAACCGGGTGTTTTTTATTCAGGTACACCGCCGTGGCCAGAAAAGCGATGAACTGGGAGGCAATGGTAGCCCAAGCCGCCCCGGCCACCCCCATCTTAAAGGTGACGATAAAAAGAATATCCAGACCGATGTTCAGGAAAGACGACAGGATCAGAAAGCGGCGCCGCCACGCCGTTGTATCCGTACGTACCGATGAGGCCGAAAAAGATAACCCGTAGGTAGGCGGCGGCCCCGGGAAAAACTTCCGCCGGAGTATTCATGAGCCGCAGGATGGGCTCCGCCGCCGCCAGGCCCGCCAGGGAAAGCAGCACCCCCCCCAGGAGCAGGGCGGTATACATGGTGCCTACGGTCCGCTGCAGGGACTCGTTATCTTTAGCCCCGAAGAACTGACTGATCAGGACGTTAGCCCCCATCCCCAGGCCCATGATCAGGCTGATGAGGAGAAACATGACGGGAAAGCTGGTGCCCACCGCCGCCAGGCCCACCTCTCCCAGGGTGCGGCCCACGATGACGGCATCCACGGTGTTGTAGAGCTGCTGGAGGACATTACCCAACAGCATAGGCAGGGCAAAGGCAATGATAGATTTAGTTATGGGTCCTTTGGTGAGATCGCGCAAAAAGAGTACCTCTTGGTTAAGTGATTGATCCAAAGGTAGCAATTTTTCGTTTTACAGTCAAATAGTTTTAGTGTAAAACTATAAGGAATTACGGCTTTTTTATCATCAGCGCCAGGAATTCCTGAACATCGCCCCCCGCCGCCGCCATCACCTCGTCCCAGCCGGGCCAGCGGGCCGCAGAGACATCGTGATGAATGACTTCCAGATCGCCCAGGATCCGGGATCCCCAGGGCAAATAGAGGTTGGTCAAAAACCGCCGGGGATAGAACTGCAGAAAATCCGCCTGCCAGGCCTCGACCACCTTCTTCCGGGATGTTTCATAGGCAAAGGAGGGATCCTCGGACCGGCGGGCCTGGAGCATCGTCACCTGCCCGGCCAGGTCAGAGACCAGGGCGGCCCCGGCAACCTTGTCATGCATCTCCTCCTTCAGCTGCCGAAGCTCCAGAGACCCGAGCCCCTTGAGCCGGGAAAGCGCCTCGGCGGTACCACGGTAGGCCAGATACTCCCCCAGAGCCGGATCCAGCCCCTCCGCCAGGGGGGCGAGACGGAACTTCTCTCTTAAAATCCAGAGGAGCCACTGCCGGTCCGCCCAGCCGGCGGCTTCCCGGGGCAGCGGTGAAGCCGCCTTGTAGTCTCCGGGAAGATGATGCCGGGGGATCAGGAGATAGGGTCGGGAGTCTTCCTCCAGGGCTTGGCGCCGGTCCCTCATCTTCCGGTAGGTCCATAGGGCGGCGGCCTTTTCTTCGGTAACAAGATTCCAGCCCAGGGCGGTACGGTCATCGTCAACCATCCGGAGAACCACCTTGGGCGAACCGGGCCAGAACAGCTCCGCCGCCGCCGCAAGGGATTCCGCCTTCTCCGCCAGCCCCGGGTACGCCTCTTCCAGGGGCAGGGTACCGGCTTCCAGCAACCTCTCCGCCTGCCCTAGGGGCCGGTCCCCGCAGGAGGCGGTCACGATGATAAGGGCCGCTCCTCCCCAAAGAACAAGGAGCCGTCTTGCCCTAGCGGACATAGTAACCGATCCTGAAGAAGTCGCTGGAACTGTACCCCACGGCGTGGCGCCAGAAGTTGGTCCCCGTATCGGCCTCGATGCTGGCGCTGACGCTTTCCACCTCAAATCCCAGGGCGGCGTTCATGGTTTCCCAGCCGTCCAGCGTATCGGGTTCCCCGGCGGTGTCGCCGGTTTCCGCCTCAAAGGCGGGATCGTAGTAGGCCACTTTGATGCCGTTGAAGGTGTTCACCAGGGAACTGTCTAAGTAACTGATCACCGGTTCATCGTTATCCAGGGTCAGGTCCGCCCAGGAACCCACGGACCCGATGGCATCGATGATGACGCTGTCGCCGAAGGTGTAGGCGGTATTCCCGTCCACGGGGTTGTTGGTGGACTTCAGGTAGACCAGGTCTCCCGTGGAGTTCCGGAAGAAGGCCAGATGCACATACCCCTGGCTGTCGATTCTCATGGTGATGTACTTGCCGCTGAACTCGAAGTTATCGTCCCCGGAGGCCATGACGGACTGGAGGGACCAATCCCCCGCAGAAGGAGCCGCCGCCGAGGCCCGGGCGAGTTTCACGGTTCTGCCGGTGATGTCGTAGTAGGCAATAACCGGATAGCCGGTACCGGGGGCCACATCGATGGCGCTGAACTCTCCGGCGGCGACGGACCGGGAGGGGCCTCCGTCATCGACGATCCGGGAAGTGGAGCCGGTGACGGTGAAGAGGTCGAAATCCGTGGCAACCCACCGGCTTGCGTCAAGGTCATCATTTTGGGAAACAAGGAGATCCACGGTTCCCGCCACCGACGATCGATAGGTCGTACCGTTACTCAGGGTGAGGATGTCCGTTCCGCCAAGAACAGCAGAACCATCGGCCACATGGACGGCGCTGACGGTGTAGGTGGCATCCCTCGGAACGGTCACCATGGCGGACAACGACCCGGCGGTCCTTGAGCCGGGCACGCGG
>CAYYNJ010000262.1:3462-4853 GCA_964472775.1 uncultured Spirochaetaceae bacterium | reverse complement strand
CCAAACAGGTGGTGTTTTTTGAAGACGGCGAGGTGGTCACCGTCACCCCCCGGGAGTTCCGCACCACCGATCTGAGGGATCAGGAGATCCGCAAATCGGTAGATGAGGTTTCCTGGGATGCCGACGAGGCGGAGAAGGCCGGGTATCCCACCTTCATGGAAAAGGAGATCAGCGAACAGGCCGAATCGATCCTGCGGGCCATGCGGGGCCGGATCTCCCATGACCAGGCCACCGCCATCCTTTCGGGGCTCAACCTTTCCAGTAAAGAGCTGCGGGAGGTCAGGAGGATCCGGATCCTTTCGGCGGGAACCTCCTACTACGCCGCCATGACCGCCGCCTACATGATCGAGTACGTGGTACGCATTCCTTGTCAGGCCGAGTTCGCCTCGGAGGTGCGCTACTCAAACCCCCTGGTGGAGCCGGGAACCCTGTTTTTCGTGATTTCCCAGTCCGGCGAGACCGCCGATACCCTCTACGCCATGAAGGAACTTCAGCGCAAGGGCGCCACGGTCCTGGGTATCTGCAACGTGGTGGGCTCCACCATCGCCCGGATCTCCGACGGGGGGGTTTACATCCATGCGGGGCCTGAAATCGCCGTGGCCTCCACCAAGGCCTTCACATCCACCCTCACCGTCTTCGCCCTCTTTACCCTTCTGATGGGCCGGATCCGCGACATGTCGGTGGAGGCGGGGCTGGATCTCATATCCGGCCTTGAGAAGATTCCTGAACAGGTTCAGTCCATCCTGGCCAAGAAAGAAGCCATCCAGGCATTGGCCCATAAATATAAATGGGCGTCCAACTTCCTCTATCTGGGCCGGGGAATCAACTATCCTATCGCCCTGGAGGGGGCCCTGAAGCTGAAGGAAATCTCCTACGTCCACGCCGAGGGCACCAGTTCCGCCGAGATGAAACACGGCCCCATCGCCCTGATCGGAGAAGACTTCCCCACGGTGATGCTCATCCCCAACGACCGGCTCCGGGAGAAGAACATTTCTAACCTGAAGGAGCTGAAGGCCCGGAAGGGGCCGGTGATCGTGGTAGCCACCGAGGGGGACCGGGAGTTGGAGGAGATCGCCGACGATGTGATCTACGTCCCCCGGACCCACGAGCTTTTAAATCCCCTGTTGGGGGTAGTGTCGCTCCAGCTCTTCGCCTACTACACCGCCCTGGCCCTGGGCCGCAACGTAGACCAGCCCCGCAACCTGGCTAAGAGTGTGACTGTGGAATAGCCTTGGCTATTCCACAGCCTCGGCCGCGATAGGGAGATTGGAACAATCTCCAGCGGCGTAGAGACTGTCGAGTGAGCGAGAGCAATACGGAAGCAAGCTTCCGTATTGCCGAGCGAACGAACACCGCCCGGGCGGAGCGCAGCGAGGCCCGGACAGGTGGAT
>CAYYNJ010000262.1:0-3362 GCA_964472775.1 uncultured Spirochaetaceae bacterium | reverse complement strand
GCCGAGCGAACGAACACCGCCCGGGCGGAGCGCAGCGAGGCCCGGACAGGTGGATTGAGAGCTGCATGGCCGAGCGAACGAACCCCGCTCCCGCTTATCCCTTTTTTCCCGCAGAATTTGCCGTGATAATTCCAGAAATGATAAGAACCGCACTTATCAGGTGTACCACAGTCACAGATTCTTTCAGAACAAGAAAGGCGAGAACTCCGGAAAAAAGAGGAAGGGTGTAGTACACCATGCCGGATTTTGTTGGACCGATTTTCACTATAGCCTTGTTCCAGAAAATAAAGGCAATGAGAGAGGCGAATATACCGACGTAAAGTATGGAGAGGATTGTCCTGGTTTCGAACGCTGAATGCGGTATTGCCAGTGTCTTCCAGAGGAAGAAGGGGGAGAGAAAAATCAAACCAGTAATGAAAGTGGCCATCTGGAGAGATCGTATGCCCAGGCCTTCCGGTTTTCGCCTTAGCTGGATACTGTATAAGGCGAAGGTGAATGCGGCGATCAGCATCCAGAGGTCGCCGAGGGAGAATGAAATACCGGTCAACTTCGAGATATCTCCCCCGGTGACGAGAAACACGATCCCCGAGATCACCAGGATAATCCCGAACAGTCTAGGGACGGTAATCTTTTCTCCGAAGAGAATTCGGGAGAGAATAATAATGAAGATCGGAAAGGTGATGGAGATGAGAGAGAGGTTCAGGGCCGTTGTCGTCTGACCGGCAAAATAGATGAGGGTGTTAAATATGGTGATCCCGAGAACCGATGTGAGAACAAGATAAGGGATGTTTTTTTTGAGAATTTTCCATTCCGCCATAAGCGGTTTCAGTCCGAATGGAAGGAAGGCCAGTACAGCCACCAACCATCTCCAGAAGGCCAGTTCCACGGGATGAATAATGTCATTGAGCCCTCGGGCAATAATGAAATTACCCGACCAGATGGCCGTTGCCCCCAGGACAAAGAGATACCCCGCTACTTTGCTGTCATTCTTCATTTCCGATCAACCTCCCTTCTTCCGGCGGACCGGTGGGTTTAGATTATACCAAAATCAGCTTTTTATGACGAGGAGAATAAGGGCGCCTGAAAAAAAACCAAATTGGGGTTTTTTTCAGGCGTCTTGGAGTTTATTTATTTCCTTTACAGGAAAGTAAAATATTACTCATATGGCCTTGAAAATGCTGGTTATGAGTAATATATTACATATTAGAGGGTTTTATGGACTATAATGTCATGACCGATGAGGATATCATTATTGATTTGGCAGAGAGGGTGGAAAAACTCCGCATTATTCACCAGATCAAGGAATCGGAAATAGAAGAAGAGGCGGGGCTGTCCCGAAAGACCCTGTATAATTTTCGCCGGGGAACAGGACTGAGCCTGAAAAATCTGATCAGGCTGCTCCGGGCCATGGGAGAAGCGGACCGGCTGCAGCGGATGTTTCCGGAAACCGAATCTTACAGCCCCCTGGAGGGGCCGGGGGCTGATCTGCCTAAACGTGTCCGGGACAAACAAAAGCCTGCCCGGGATTTTCGCTGGGGTGATGAAACGTGAGAGGGGCCGTCCAAGTTTGGCTTTGGGGAACCCGGGTCGGTGCCCTGGGATACGCCCCGGGACAGAACCGCTTTGCCACCTTCGAATACGACCCTGACTTTCAGAAATCGGGAATACAGATATCTCCTGTTCATCTTTCTTACCCGCCAAGCCGTTTTGTTTTTGACCGAATCAGTTTTAAAACATTTCAGGGGCTGCCCGGATTTATCGCCGATTCCCTGCCGGATAAATACGGAAACCGGCTGATTGATATTTACATGGGGGAGAAACAGATCCCCGCTTCCGAGGTCACCGCCCTGGACCGGTTGAACTACGTGGCCGACCGGGGTATGGGAGCCCTGGAGTATAAGCCGGGAGAGTCTCTGCCCCTGCAGAAGACGGGACTGGATTTGCGGCACCTATCGGACCTGGCGGATCTTGTGCTCCGACGAAAAGAAGAACTGCATGAAAAACTCCTTTCCGCCGCAGACCGGGCATCCGCCTTAACCATGATCCGTATCGGTTCCAGCGCGGGGGGCGCCCGTTCCAAGGCTTTGGTGGCCATTTCGTCTAAAGGAACCGTGCTGGACGGGACGGTGAACCACGGACCCGGTTACGGGTACTGGCTTTTGAAGTTTGACAGTGTCGCCAACAGGGATAAAGACCGGCGGGATCCCCAAGGGATGCCGGTTCTGGAGTATATTTATAGCCTTATGGCAAAAAAAGCAGGCATCAGCATGCCCGCCACCGATCTGATCGATGACGGAAGAGACCGCCATTTTTTGATAGAACGGTTTGACCGGATTATCCGAAATGATAAGCTGGATAAACTTCATTATGCCTCCTGGGCGGGCCTAGCCCATGCGGACCGGGATGATGTCAATTCCTACGAACAGCTTATTCTGCTGGTACGGCGGATGAATCTGGGGCAGGCGGCGGAAACTGAGATCTTCCGTCGGGCGGTTTTCAACATTCTGGGGAGAAATCAGGACGATCATACTAAAAATATCGGTTTTCTCATGGACCGGTCGGGGAAGTGGCGGCTCGCTCCGGCTTTTGATGTAACCTATTCTTATGATCCCGGCGGCCGGTTCACCCGAAATCATCAGTGTTGGCTAAATGGGAAAAATAACGAATTTGAATACAATGATTTACTATCCTTTGGCCGGTACTGCAACCTCAGGGACCGGCAAAGCCGCAGGATTATTGAACAGACCGCCGATGCCCTGGCGGGTTTCCCGGAACTGGCAGGGGAGTGGGATCTTTCAGACGACCTAAAAAAGACGGTGCAGGCGAATCTTCGGCTTGATATTCTAAAATAATGCCAGGGAGCGCCCCATGACTAAGGAAGAGGTGATCGACGATGAATAACAAGGTACTTTCCCTGGAGAGTTTTAAATCCTCCGTCCCCCTATTGCTGATATTTTGCCTTTTTAGTCTAGCCCTCCTTCCCGCCCAAACCGGCCCCGCCGGTCAAGAGGAGGATCCGGCCGCCCCCGCCGTCCTGGTCCGGGGTCCCCTGGAGCAGCGGGGGCTTCCCCTGGGCTACGCTAACGCGGTGCCCTGCCGTTACGGCCTCTACCGTTGGGGTGAAGAAGAGATAAGGGTTTACTACACCGATGTGGATTTGGAATTTACTGAACAGTGGACCACCCTCCGCTGCGGGGGTCTGATGCTTTTACAGCGGACGGTGAGGGAAGGACGGGCGGTCTATTTTCAGAGCCCCCGAGGTTGGGGGGTGTTCATGGTCCACACAGACGCCCTTTCCCCCCACATCTGTCTCTTCATTACCGCCTTCACCGAGCGGCTCACCTATGAGCGCGCAAGCTCGG
>CAYYNJ010000261.1:0-4862 GCA_964472775.1 uncultured Spirochaetaceae bacterium | reverse complement strand
GCGGATCGAGAGTGAACCGGGGCGGGTCACTCAAGTCATCTGCGTCCTTCCCTAGAATCCGAAAATAGGCAGGGTTAGGGCCAATAGAAAGAAAAACACCATCGTCATCGTAGATGACCATCCCATCGTCAGGCAGGGCTTCGAACAGCTTTTGGAGCAGGAATCCGATCTTGAGGTTCTGGGGGGGGCCGAGGATGCCTCGGGCGCCTTGAAGCTGATCGAGCGGGTTCGGCCCGATCTAGTCCTGTTGGATCTTTCCCTCAAACACTCCAACGGGTTAGCGCCTATCAAGGACTTAAAAAACCTCTATCCCCGTTTGATGATTCTGGTGGTCTCTCTCCATGATGAGGAGATATATGCGGAACGGACCATCCGGGCCGGGGCCAGGGGTTTTATCATGAAGGGGGAAGCCACCGAGAGGATTATCGTGGCGGTACGCCGTGTCTTGGCCGGGGATATCTACCTCAGCGATAAGATGCAGGCCAAAGTCCTGCACAGGATGGCTTCGGGAGAGACCGCCATGCCCGCCAACCCCTTGGAAGGGCTCAGCGACCGGGAAATAGAGGTTTTCGAACTCATGGGTGACGGGATGAAAAACCAGGCCATCGCCGCCAAACTTCACATAAGCATTAAAACGGTGGAAACCTATAAATCCCACCTCAAGACCAAATTGAAACTTAACGACAGCACCGAGCTCATGCAGCACGCCGTGGCCTGGAACCTGAAAAATAATTATCTGAGTGAAAAAAACGCCAACTGATCATGAAAAATCGTAAAATATTGGTAGTTCAGGGCGAAGCGGTGGTGGCGGTTGACCTGGAATGGCAGCTCCAGCGGTTCGGTTACGGTTGTGCGGGGACCGTACGCACCGGGGCCGAAGCCATCAGTCTCGCCCAAAGTTTACGCCCCGACCTGGTTCTCATGGACGCCGATTTGCCCGGCACCGTTACCGGTTTAGATGCGGCGGTGACCATCTCCGAGAAGCTCGGTATCCCCGTGGTGCTAATCACCAGCTTTTTAGAGGAAATCATGGAGGCGGGGCAGGAAGCTTTTTTCCCCTTCGGCTACCTTGTTAAACCCTTCGAAAGCAGAGAGCTGAAGATGGTGGTGGATTCCGCCCTCCATCGGCGGGAGCTGGAAGAGAAGCTTCAATTCAGCGAAGACCGGTACCGGAGCATTTTCGAGGAGGACCTCTCCGGGGTGGTCCTCTGTGACGGAGAGGGCCGGATAAACCTCTGTAACGCCGCCTTCGCCCGGATGTTCCAGTTTGATTCTCCCAAGGAGGTTCAGGGCACCGGCATGAGCCGTCTCTTTGGAGAAAAAGAGGATTGGGAAGGGCTTCTGGATGAACTGAGGCTGAAGGGGCGAATCGGCCTCACCGAAAGGGAAATGATTACCCTCCGGGGGATTCCCCTGTTGATCCTGGGCAACTTTCGGGCCCGGTTCAGCGAGCGGGGCGAGGTGAGGGAAATTGTCGGTTATCTCCACGATACCACCGAAAAGAAACAACTGGAAAAAATGCTTATTCAAGCCCAAAAAATGGATGCGGTGGGCCGCTTATCCGGCGGTATCGCCCACGATTTTAACAATATCCTCACCATCATTTCGGGTTACACCGCCTTTCTCCGTGAGAGGAAAGACGGCGGAGGTGACCTGGATCCCGACTTAAAGGGCATCGAAGGGGCGGTGGAAAAGGCCGCCCGGCTGACCCGACAGCTTCTTACCTTCAGCCGCCGGGATGAAATTAAACCATCCCTGGTGTCTTTGAACCGCTTGGTTGAGGATTTGGAAAAGATGCTGCACCGGCTCATAGGAGAGCAGGTGGTGATGCGGGTGAACCCCCGGGCGGCAAAGTCCGAAGTATTAGCCGACCCGGGTAAATTGGAGCAGGTGCTGCTCAATTTGGTGGTGAACGCCCGGGACGCCATGCCGGGGGGCGGGCGGATTACCATGGAAACATCGAACCGGAGGATAGAGACTCCCCAGGCCACGGTGATGGGACAGATCGAACCGGCAGAATATGTGGTTCTTTCCCTTTCCGATACGGGCACGGGAATCCCCCCGGAGATCCAGAATAAGATATTCGAACCTTTCTATACCACCAAACCTGCCTCCCAAGGAACGGGACTGGGGCTTTCCTCGGTGTACGGGATTTTAAAGCAGATCAGTGCCCATATCCAGATTCAAAGCAGTCCCGGAAAAGGCACCACATTCTTTCTCTACTTTCCCCTTCAGGAAGCGTCCGTACCGGCAGATTCTTCCCTGAACCTTGAAGGAGAAGCGGTGAGGGGCCAAGGTGAGAAAATTCTGTTGGTGGAAGACGATGAAGAGGTTAGAAAAATCGTGTCCCTCAGGCTGAGCCGGGCGGGGTACCAGGTCCTCACCGCCGAAAACGCCGGAGAGGCTCTTCTCATGTGGGAGGCGGGCCCTGTGGACCTGATTCTTACCGATTTTGTCATGCCCCACTTTGGGGGGGAGAAGCTGCTGCTTCGGCTTAAGAGAGAACAGCCCGATCTCAAGGCGGTGATGATGTCGGGGCATCCCGATAAACTAACCGAAGAGCCGGTTAAGGGGATGGAGGATGTGCCTATTCTTCCTAAACCTCTGGATCTTTCGTTGCTGACCTCTACCATCCGTAAGGTCCTGGATGGAGCGGAGGGCTGAAATAACCGCGGTTCCAACGCCTATCCCCGGGTCCCTCGATTGATAAAAATCCTCCGATAAGATACTATGGCGCCGTATGAACAAACAGGATTACGTAAGAAATTTTTGCATCATCGCCCATATTGATCATGGTAAGTCCACCTTGGCGGACCGTTTTATCCAGAAAGCCCATCTTGTGGCGGACCGGAATATGCAGAACCAACTGCTGGACAGCATGGATATCGAGAGGGAACGGGGAATCACCATAAAATCCCAGGCGGTTACCCTTCCGTTCAAATCCCGGGACGGGCACACCTACAAACTCAACCTGGTGGACACTCCGGGACACGTGGACTTCTCCTACGAGGTCTCCCGGGCCATCTATTCCTGCGAAGGCGCCCTTCTCCTGATAGATGCCAGCCAGGGGGTGGAGGCCCAAACCCTGGCCAACCTGTATATGGCCCTGGAACACGACCTGGAGATTATCCCGGTGATCAACAAGATTGATCTGCCCAGTGCGGATATCGAAATGGTGAAACACCAGATTAACCACGATTTAGGCCTGGATCCCGACCACGCCGTACTGGTGTCGGCCAAAACCGGTGCCGGTGTGGACGATCTGATGGAAGCCATCGTTGAATTGATTCCTTCCCCCAAAGGATCTCCCCAGGAACCGCTCCGGGGGCTGATTTTCGACTCTCATTACGATGCGTACCGCGGCGTGGTGGTTCACGTGAGAATTTTCGACGGGACCCTCAAGGCGGGCGACACGGTAAAACTGATGGCCCTAGGGCAGACCTACAAGGTGGAGGAGACGGGAATATTCCGCATCCTCCTGACTCCGGGGGATGAGCTGAGAGCCGGGGACGTGGGATATTTTATCGCCGGAATCAAGGATATCTCGTCGGGCCGGGTGGGAGATACCATCACACTGCAGAATAACCCGGCCAAAACGCCCCTGGCGGGGTTTAAAGAAGTTAAACCGGTGGTTTTTTCGTCCATCTATCCGGTTAATTCCGATGACTATGAGGAACTCCTGAAGGCCATCGACAAGCTAAAACTAAACGATGCCTCATTAATCTATGAAAAGGATGCCTCCCTGGCCCTGGGATTCGGATTCCGGTGCGGTTTTCTTGGACTGCTCCATTTAGAGGTGGTGCAGGAGAGGATCGAGCGGGAATTCGATCTTTCCATCGTTCTTACCTCTCCCTCGGTGCGGTACCGCATTACCATGAATACCGGAGAGGTGGTTATGCTGGATAATCCCTCGGAGTATCCGGAGCCGAACCTGGTGGCTAAGGCGGAAGAACCGTACATCCGGGCCAACATCATCACTCCCGGGGATTATCTAGGCAATATCATAAATCTCTGCCTTGAGAAGCGGGGCTTTCAGACCAACATGACTTACCTGGATGAGAAGAGAATAGAGCTGGTTTACGAGATGCCCTTGGCGGAGGTTCTTTTCGACTTCTACGACCGTCTCAAATCGGTCAGCCGGGGTTACGCCTCCTTCGATTACGACATCTTAGACTACCGTGAAACCGATTTAGTAAAACTTGACATACTGTTGAACGGTAACGCCGTGGATGCCCTGTCGCAGCTGGTTTTCCGCGATAACGCCGTAAACCGGGCCCGGAGGGTTTGTAAGAAGCTTCGGGACGAAATACCCAAGCATCAATTTAAGATTCCTATTCAGGGGGCCATTGGAACCACCGTCATCGCCCGGGAGACCATCACGGCCCTTAGGAAGGATGTTACCGCCAAATGTTACGGCGGAGACATCAGCCGGAAGAGGAAGCTCTTAGAAAAACAAAAAGAAGGAAAGAAGCGGATGAAGATGGTGGGAAATGTGGAATTGCCCCAAGGCGCTTTTCTGTCGGTACTGAAAAGCGACCAAGATTAGTTTTCCTTAATCTGCCTTGTCCAGGCTTCGTTGAATCCGTTTCCGGCAGCGTTCGGAAAACACCAGCACCCTTTTAAGAAAATTTTCCCTGATCTCCGGAAACCCCGGAGAGTCGGGGAAGTGGGTGTAGAGAAAATCCAGCTGCTTCATCAAAGCCGCCAATCTGACCGATTCTTCTCCGCTGCGGCTCCCTGCCAACCATCGGTGCCCCTCTTCCCGGAGCCGGCCAAGATCGTGTTCCAGCCTTCCGAGAAAGGCCCTCAGCGCTTCGGGGCGGCCAGGCGGGGGGAAGTTTGCCTCGGCGGGGGGAAAAGCC
>CAYYNJ010000260.1:0-4863 GCA_964472775.1 uncultured Spirochaetaceae bacterium | reverse complement strand
AGAACCAGCCCGGGATTCCCCTCCTCCGTCATATCCCAAGCGGGGTTGGTTAAAAAATCGTAATTCCGGGGGATGACCTGGATGCCCCAGGGGTTTTCCCGGGAAAACTGTTGGGCTAAACCGATCCAGACTTCCTGGAGCTGCCTTCCCGCCTGAAAGGCGAAGGAGACCTGCAGGCCCGATGGATCGGCCTCGGAAAAACCCTGGAGGGCTTCCTGGTCGGGCCGGGGACCACAGGAAGATAAAGCGAAAATACCGGATAATAGGATGAGAAAAAGTAGTTTGCGCATGAAAACCCCTAGCGGGTCAGCCATTCAGGGATAAAAACCTGTACCGCCTTCAGCGATTCTGCGTCCACCAGAAACGCAAAGTTCCCCTGAACCGCCGCACCCAAAGCATAGACCGTGGAGCAGCTGCTCACCTTCACCGGCCGGGCGGGACTGGAAACATCCAGCACCACCAGTCCCCGGTACCCCGCGGACAGATAAAGGTAGGGGCCCTGAACCGTTATATTTTCGGCAAACCGGGTAAGGTATTGACCGATTTTCTGCAGGTTTTCCCGATTATAGATGTGGAGACCTTGAGAGTCAATCAGAAAAACCCTGTCTTCGCCGACCGCCGTCTTCCGGGCGCCCGGATGGTCGATCCGGGCGGACACCGAAGGACGGGCGGGGTTGTCCAGGGAAAGCCGAATCAGTCCCTCGTTCCTATCGGCTACCCAGAGAAAGTCATGGTCGGCCACGACGTCCCGGGCTCCCGGCAGGGACACCAGGGGTGCCGGCTCGAATTCAACCCCTTCGCTTTTTGATCGTAAAGCAGAAAGATCCACCGGATAGACTCCCCGGTCCTGGGAGACAAAATACGCCCATCCCCCCGAAACCGCCACCGACACCGCCGGGGTTGCCCCCAAGGGCAGGGAGGCCCGGGCAATCAGGGGTAGTTTAGGTTCCTCCCCTTCTTCGGTAATCCCAGGGGTGGTGCCGAAAACGCCCAAACCGCCGGTACCGTCGGCCACCAGGAGGAAATCTTCCCAGACCACCGAAAGGACCGCATCCACCGTTTCGGTACGGCTTAACAAAGCCTCTCCCCCAAGATTGGCGGGACGGCTCACATCAACCACCGTCACCCCCCTCTGACGGGAAGAAAGGTAGGCTTTGTTATCATCCAGGGTAATGTGGAAGGGCCGGGAATCGGGAGCCCCCTGGGAGACCACAAAGGACTCTCCCTTCAAGTAGGTTTCAATCACCCGTAAACCCTCCCGGTCTGCCAGGTAAACCCGGTTATCCATCACATCCAAACCGGTTACCTCCGCCCCCGCGGCCTCGTCAAAAAGAAAAGGCGTGGCGGGGTTGGTGATATCGTAAATCTTCAGCCCCTCTCCGCCGGCGGCCACAAAAAGATAATCCCCCAGGGCGGTGAGCTGACGGGGATCTCTCAGGGGAATACGGCTTATCATGGCGGGCTTCTGCTGGTTTTTCAGGTCTAAAATCTCGAGCCACCCCGTGTCTCCCGCCACAAACCCCAGATCCTCTCTTACGGCGCTGAGATAAACCGGCCCATGCTGGTAAGTCCCTTGGAGTCTAGGTTGATCGGGTTGGCTGATATCGAAAATCTGCAGCCCCCCCGCTCCTGCGGCGGAATAAAGGGTGGTTCCCGACAAGCTCAAACCATAGGAGGGCGCATCATCCAGGGATGCCTTACGAACCGGACGCCGGGCCTGGGATACATCGAAAACCTTCAACCCCTGGTCGCCATCGGCCATGAAGAGAAAGTTTTCGTAGGGGATGATGTCGAGCCCGGCGGCGGTGGGCCGGGATCCCAACAAAACCGGGTTATTGGGATCCAGGATGGAAACCACCTGAAGCCCCCCTTCGGTGTCGGTGAGGTAGGCGTAATCTCCCCTTATCCTCACACGGCTGGCGGGAATACCCGGTAGTTCGCCCACCACCTGCAGGTTGTTGGGATCACCGATATCGACTATCTTAAACCCCTCCGGTCCGGCGGCGGTATAGGCGTATCCGCCTAAAACATCCACCCTGACAGGGGTAAACCCCTCGACAAGATGAGCCTCCGCCACCCTGACCGAAGGAGCCGAGAGGCTCTCGGCGGCGACGGCGTCACCGTGGATGTGCTCGAATCCCGCGGGAACCACCCGGTAAAGGTATCGGCGGCCGTATTCGACCTGGGTATCGATGTAGCTCTGCCCCCGGATCACCCCGGATATATCCGTAAAATCAGCCTCACCTTCCCGGGCCCGCAGGATCCTGTATCCTTCCAGACCGGGAAAGCTCCGCCAACCCAGCTGGATTTGACCGAACTCACCCCGGGCGGTTAGCCCCATGCTGTTCCTGGCCAGAGGAACCGTTTGAAGTACCCCGGACTCGCCGGGCCCGCCGGAAGTTTCCGCCCGGACTAAAAAGGAGTGAACCCGGCCGTTGGTCAAACCGGAGACCCGGACAGGAGGAGTAACCGAAGAAAGGCGGCGGCCGTTTTCAGACGAGGGAACCGTGCCGTCGGCGGTGTAGATAAGATCGTACCTGAGAACGCCGGGCATATCATCCCAGTCTAAGAAGGCCTCCCGGTCCCGGGATTCCACGGTAAGGGTAGGAACGGCGTTTTCCCCCTGATGGAGGGTAAAACTCTGGGTACTCTGGTTGCCGTTTCGGGCAGACACCACCACCTCTACCTTCTGGGGACCCTGCATCTTCACGGTGGAAATTCCCAGCCGAAAACTGCCGTCGGCGTTTAAATTCAAGGGCTGTTCCAGGGAGGTATCCTCACCGGAGGTAAACCTCACGGGGGTCACCCGGCATACCGCTTCGGCGATACCGCCGAAATTACGGGTATCCCGATAAGGGTCCACCACCCGTCCGGTAAGCCATACCCCCACCCCGTAGGGGCTCTCCGGTTCGGGGGAGAAAAACCGGATCTCTGGAGGTACGGTACCATCCTGAAGCTGCAGGGTCACCCCGGTTCTGTTGCCGGTGTACGATTCGGCGTTGAGTTCCAGGATCTGAGGCCCTTTGATCTGCCTCATATCCACGGAAAAAAAGAAACTGCCGTCTTCCTGGAAAAAGATGGTCCGCTCCTCCTGATCCGAACCGGAAAGGCGGTAGCTGAGGCTTTTCACCTCCCCCGCATTCTGCCGGTCGTCGGGGCGGTTACCCAGGACCCCTTCTACCTGCAGAGGGGCGGCGGCGTAAAACGATCCCTGCCCCGGTGAGGTGATCTCCAGATAAGGGCCCACCCCGTCGTTTATTAAAGTCAGGTTTTTCTCGGTGGTTCTCAGGTTTTTATCCCGGGCGATGATTTTAACCACCAGGGTTTCGGAGAGTCCCAGGGTGGAAAAAGAGAAACTGAATTTACCGGTGTTGTCGGGTTCCGTCCGGCCGCCCACGCTGGTGCCGGGAATCTCCCACCGGAGGTCTTCCACCTCCCTGACCGAATCAAGCGCGGCGGGGGAGTCGGCGGTTTGTCCCGTCACCTCCACCAAGGACCGGTAAACCGAACCTTCTTTGGGAGAGTCTATCCTGAGAAAAGGTCCGGTCCCGTCGTCCCGGACCAAATACGAAGCGGTTCCGGTGCCCCCGGGCCCGGAAATCTGAAGCTTGAGAAGCTGGGATCCCTGAAGCCCGTCGGTGGCGGCGGTCACGATGAATCCGCCGTCGGAGGAAAGATTCTGCCGGCCCGACCTGCCGGTTCCGGCCAATTCCCATTCCACCGATGCTCCCTCGGAGGCTCCGGTCACCCGGCCCCGCAGTTCGAGCCGGGAGGCATAGGTAACCGACCCTTCGGAAGGAAGCAAAAACCGCGGGACCGGAACGACGGCGGCGGTGCCAGCCGAAGCGGCCGCGGGCGCTTCCCGGCGGGGACGAAGAACCACGGTGCGGCTGGCGGGGTTTCCCCGGTTATTCAGGGCCGTCAATTCCACGACCTGTTCGCCGCCGGATAAGTCATCCTCCAGAAGAAGAGAGAAACGGCCCTCCTGGTCCACCGGGATTTCTCCCCCCCGGGAGGTTCCAAAAATGCGGTAGGAAAGGCTGTCGAAAACCTTCTCCCGGGAAACATGCCGGGGATAATCGATCCGGCCGGCTATCTCCAAGGAAGTGCCGGGTACATAGCTAACCTCGCCCCCGGTGGTGAGGGTCAATCCGGGTCCCGTCCCGTCGTCGTTGAGGGTCACCGAAAGATCGGCAGATGCCCCGCGGGTGGTGCGGGCGGAGAGTTGCAGGGTCAGGGTGTCACTTGTACCCGAGGGGTAAAACTCAAAGCTAAAGGCGCCGGATTCTGAGTAGGCCACATCGGCGGGAGCAGCGCCCCCGGGGATGAACCAGTTCAGTGAATCCAGGCGGGAGAGGCTTCCCGAGGGATGGCTCAACCGGCCCCGGACTTCCACCAGGTCGCCGAAGAAATCCCCGGGTTGGGGGGTCTCCAGGGTAATCACCGGGGGCCTTAGATCTTCCTTCAGGGAGACCGATACTTCCCGGGTCAGACCGTTGGAACCTTCGGCGGAAAGAATGAGCAGCTGCGGCCCTTTGAGACCGGCAACGGGAACAAGAAAGGTAAAGCTTCCCCGCCCGGCGGGTTCAACCGGCCCGGTCATACTGGTCCCGGAAAAACGCCAGGTTACCGATTTGACCTGGTCCCAATTGTGTAAATCATTTTCCGAATTGGACACCCGGCCCTCCACCCGGAGGCTGTGGTGGTAGAACTCCTCGGGTTCGGGGCTGATGAGGGCAAGAAAAGGAGGAGAAAAATCTTCCGCCGTCGGGGCGGATCGGGGTTGTGAAACGGCGACGGGCTCTGGCTCTGGCTCCACCAGGGAAGGTGCGTGCTCCACGGCAGCGGGTTCGGGTGCGGCTG
>CAYYNJ010000259.1:0-4874 GCA_964472775.1 uncultured Spirochaetaceae bacterium | reverse complement strand
TCCCAGGCCACGTGGTTGATGTCGATGATATCCATCCCCAGGTTAAATTCCTTGTTGCAGGCCCGGGCGAAGGAAACACAGATGGCGGCGCTGGCTCCCACGCCGCTGCCGGCTAAAAGGTCGCCCCCCACGGTGATCTTAATGGGATTTTTTTCCAGATCCAGGCCCATCACCTCCACCATCCGGTTGAAGGAAATCCGGCAGTCCTCTTCCTTGGCTTTCTTGTATCCGGGGACCTCGGTCCGGCGGTCATCCAGGGCCCATCCCGAACCGGTTTTCAACCGTTCCACGGTACATTCGGTTTCGAAGGGGATGGCGGATAAAATGGCGGGAATCTCCCAAAGAACAAACTGGTCTCCGATTAAAATGGTTTTTCCGAATCCTTTACCTGTATTCATTGCATTTTCTCCTTGTTGTTCAGTACGATTTCTATTTCTTCGACCAGAAGCTCTTCTTCGCCGATCCTGACGGTGGTGGCCGCCGAGAGGCCGTGGCAGGCGTCGGAGAAGCCCCCCAGATGGGAGGTGGCTTCGGGCAGGAAGCTGTCCAGGCCGGGCATCTCTCCGGCCCGGATTTTGCCGGTCAAGTATTCTGATACCCTCATGGATATCTTCGTGGCATTAAAGGCGATGTCGCCGAAACCGGGAACCGTGTCGGGAACGTGCTGGAATCCCGCCAGATACTTGGTTTCATCCAGAAATCCGCTGTCTTTGATGTTGTTGCAGAACACCCCGATCATCTTGATGCCCATGGGCTGGAACCGGTCTTCCACATCAAACCACTGAAGATGGCTGGTGGTCTTGATCTCCTTTTTCAGCCGCTCCGTTTCTCTGGAAAAGATAAGATCTTTCTGTTTTATCAGCCCTTTGATATAGGTTTCATTGGCCTCGTCCAGGCCGTACCGGCAGATCTGAACGCCCCGGGCGGCTCCGTCACTGTAGTATCCCACGCCGCCCACCGTGTCGAGGGCTTCGCAAATTACACGGGCGGGGTATTCGGTCCCTCCCAAGAAGAAGGTGTAGTCTTCTCCCTCCGGTGTAGGTTTCATCCCCATCAGGTTCTGCTCCACCGCCGTTTTCATCACCTCCCGGTTCACCCCGGAAAGGGCGCCGTTCACGTAAAATCCGTCCCCCACGGCTCCCAGGGCTCCCAGGTGGGCCAGGGGTTTGGCGGAACCTCCGATGCCGTCAAGAAGTCCCTGGGCAAAAAGGTAACAGGTGGCGGAGGCGGAAATGTCCCTGTCTCCCCGCAGGCCGAAGAGGGCGCCGTCCAGGTTCAGCACCGTTTCGTCGTCCACCGCCTCGGCGGGGTGATGGTCCAGGATCAGAACCAGGTTTCTCTTCCGGTTCATTTCGGAGATCAGCGGGGCGATTCTGCCGGCGAAATCGGCGAAGATGATGACCTGGCCCGGCTGGTCCAGGAGTATTTCCAGAACCTGGGGATAGGGTTTTTCCAGGGAGAACCGGTTGGTTCCGTACCCAGCCTCCTGGAAGGCCGATTCCAGGATGGCGCCGGAGCTGAGCCCGTCGGTATCGTTGTGATGGACCAGGACGACCTCCCGGGCGGGGTGCTTTTTCAGCACGGCGATGGCTTCTCTCATGGCGAACAGCAGATTTTCTATCATAGAATCTCCCGGAATGAACGGATGCGAACATTATAAACCCATAAATTGATCGATAGCAACCATTTCTTCTAGAAACTCGGAGTTGCCTTCCCGGGAAACCGGGCCTATAATGCTTTTATGAAAGAGAACGATCAGTCAAAGCAGCTGCACTCCCAGGGAAAACGGCAAAACCGCATCATCGAACTGATCCAACGGGACGGCCACGTCAGGGTTCCCGACCTGAGCCGCCTCCTGGATGTTTCTGAGATTACCATCCGCCGCGACCTGGCCCTGATGGAAAAGAAGAATCTTCTTGAAAGAACCCACGGCGGGGCCATTTCCACAAAAAGGATTTATAAAGAAGTAAACTACAGCAGCCGTTCCGACGAAGAGCTGGAGAACAAGGATTCCATCGCCCGCCGGGCCGCTGAGCTGATCACCGAGGGGGATACGGTCTTTATCAACGGCGGATCCACCACCTTTCACATTTTCCGGTATATAAAAAGCTCCAATGTGAAGCTGGTCACCACCAATCCCGGCTGTATCGGCCAGATTTCTCAGCCCGGGGTGGAACTGATCCTGGCGGGGGGACTCTACTACCCCGAATCCAATTCGTTTTACGGGGGATTCACCAACGACCTGATCAATCAGGTTAACGGCAGCAAGGCCATCATCGGGGTTCACGGCATCAGCTGCCGTTACGGATTGACCACCCCCATGCCCTATGCGGCGGAATCCACCCGGCTGATGATCAACCGGACCCGGGGAGAGGTGATCGTGGTGGCGGATCACCGGAAGATCGGCCTGGTATCCGACTATGTTACCACCCCCGTGACCCGCATCAACACCCTCATCACAGACTACTTCCCCGACAAGGAGTACATCAAAGACTTCGAAGATCTGGGAATCAAGGTGATCCAAACCCGGCCCCGGGATTGATCTCTCCTGTTTGTGATCGACAGAAATCAAAATTTAACGGTTTTGATGATCGCAAACAAACATTTAACAAAGAATTGTTTGACAGTCTTGTTTTTACGGTTTAGTCTGGTCTTATATGATCGACATCGATCATTCCGGGAGAGGAGACCTCTCTTTCCCCGGAAAAGCTTTTTCCAAGTACAAATAAAAGGAGAGGAGTGTCAGATGAAGAAAAAAGGATTACTATTAGTTCTCGCCATCCTGCTGATTTCGACCGTTGCGGTATTCGCGGGGGGAGAGAAGGAAGTCGAAGGTGCGGAAGATTACAAACTGGTGCTGAAACTGAGTCACGTTTTCAGTCCCGCCGAACAGCTTACCATTTCCATGGACGAAGTGGCCGCCAGCATCCTGGAGAAAACCGGCGGAGCCATCGAGATTCAGACTTTTCCCCAGGCCCAGCTTCCCGCTTATAAAGAAGGGGTGGAACAGGTCGTTCGGGGCGCCGATTTTATCTCTGTAGAAGATCCCTCCTTTTTGGGTGACTACGTTCCCGACTTCAAAGCCCTCTATGCTCCCATGCTCTACCGCAGCTTTGACGAGTATGTGGCTTTGACCCGCACCGACGTGGTGGCCGACATGGTTGCCAAGGCGGAAGAGCAGGGAATCAAGATTCTTGCCCTTGACTACATCTACGGCTTCAGAAACGTTATCACCGACAAGATTGTCAGAACCCCTGCGGATCTGGCGGGTGTGAAGCTCCGGGTTCCCGGCACCAAAACCTACATCGATACCCTCACCGCCATGGGCGCCATCGCCACCCCCCTTCCCTGGGGCGAAACCCTTTCTGCGGTGCAGCAGGGCGTGGTCGACGGTCTTGAAGGTTCCGAGTTCACCAACATCGGCACCAGGGTCTACGAAACCCGAGCCAAGAATGTGGCCACCACCCGGCACATCCTGGGAACCTGCGGTGTCTACATCTCCACCGAAGTCTGGGCTAATATTCCCGAAAAATACCGGGACATCATCCAGGAAGAGTTCACCAAGGGTGCGGACCACATGGTCAACCTGCTGAAATCTCAGCACGCCGGCGTGGTTTCCGAGCTGGAATCCTACGGTGTTAAGTTCAACGAAGTGGACGGCGATGCCTTCCGGAAGGCCCTGGCCCCCCTCTATGTGGAGCAGGAAGGGATGACTCCCGGAGTTTTTCAGTCTGTATTTGCCGAATTAGATTCCATGAGGTAGAATATCTCATACCGGCGCGCGGTACTCCGGTACTGCGCGCTTTTTTTTTGCAGGAGAACCATGAGACCAATCATCAAAAAGCTTCTTCAGGAATTTGAAGTAACCCTCAGCGCCGCCTTTCTTTCGGTGACCGTGCTGGTGGTCATTGTCAACGTCGCCCTCCGGTATCTCTTCGACGGCGGCCTGTACTGGGCCGAGGAGGTTTCCACCTCCGCCTTTATTTGGAGCGTATTCATCGGCTCCGCCGCGGCGTACCGCCATAAGATGCATATCGGTATCGACCTGATCACCAAACTCTTCCCCGAAAGAGCCCGGGAGATGGTGTCCATCATTATCAATTTTCTCATGGCCGTGATTAACGGGTATATCTGTTATCTCAGCGTGCTGCTCATCCAAGCCAACAAGCTGAAGCGGACCCCCGTGCTGGACATTCCTTCTATTTATGTCAATCTGGCCATTACCATCGGATTCGGATTGATGACCATCCACTCGGTACAGTTTTTAGTTAGGGAATCGCGGCTGTTTTTTGGTAAATCTAAAACACCGGTTTCTCAGGATCCGGTAAGGTAGGGGGGGCTATGTCAATTTTTCCAATAATCATCGTTATGGTGCTCTATTTTTCCAGCATCCCCATCGCTTTCGCCCTCCTGGCGGCGGCGCTGGCCTATTTTACCTTCGGCGACGTGGGGACTCCCCCGGATCTGATTCTGCAGAAGTTCATCACCTCCGCCTCCTCCTTTCCGCTGCTGGCGGTTCCCTTTTTCATCATGGTGGGGGAGATCATGAATTTTTCCGGTATCAGCTCCAGCCTGATGAAGATGGCCGATGTGCTCACCGGCCACATGAAGGGCGGTCTTGCCCAGGTAAACGGGGTGCTCAGCACCCTCATGGGGGGTATTTCCGGCTCCGCCAACGCTGATGCGGCCATGCAGTCCAAGATTCTGGTACCGGAGATGGAAAAACGGGGTTACGGCGCCGCCTTTTCCACCGCCATCACCGCCGCTTCCTCGGCCATCGCCCCGGTGATTCCCCCGGGGATCAACCTGATTATCTACGCCCTGATAGCCCAGGCCTCGGTGGCCCAGATGTTTATCGGGGGCTATTTACCGGG
>CAYYNJ010000258.1:0-4947 GCA_964472775.1 uncultured Spirochaetaceae bacterium | reverse complement strand
CAGTCATTCAGAATTATTCACTCAAATTTGCTGTATAAAACGCCAAAACTCGAATAGCTGGGAATTGCTGGGTATCAATACCCCGACCTTGGAACCCGGAGAGACCCCGGGCGCCCCGTGTCCGGGGCCTGTCTTGGGGGTGGATGGCCTTTACTGCAGGCTGTCTTCGATGATTACCAGGATACGCCCTTCTCTGAGAAGTTTCCGGGTGTCTTCCCGGGAGAGAAGTTTTCGCGCCGTTTCACCGGTCAGGATCAGGTCGGTGCGGTTAACGCCGAAAAGTCCCACCGCCATGGTGTAGAGGGGGTAGCTGCCCACCCGGGAACGGTGCTTTTCCTGGTCCAGGTCGGAGGTGTACTGCATCACTCCCCAGGTTTCCCTCTGCAGGGGATCCATCTGGGAGGCGGTGAGAAGGAGATTCATCTCTTCATCAAAAAGCCGGGGTAAAAGGGCGGGGGTTAAGGAGGCCTCCAAGGGCGCCCCCTGGGTGTTCCGCTCGCCGTAGACCGGCAGCGGTTCGGCGGCGTAGATGACGATGCCCGTAAAAGGAGCGGAGGGTTCATAACCCATCAGGGGCCGCAGGGAATCCTGACCTTCCCGGGTGATCAGGGGTCTGATGATGTCGGGAAAGAGGGTGAACTGGTAGGTGAGAATCAGAGACCCCAGGTCTTCGCTGAGCCTGGTCCGGGCGGGAAGAACCCCTTCTCCTGCCTGGGTAACCGCGCTGAGCAGACGGGGTTCATCTCTTAGGGCTTCTTTAAAGGTCCTCCGGGAATCCACCACCAGATTTTCCAAGGCGGAACGGAGGTAGCGGGGAAATTGGGACTCCAATTCCCTTTGGACTTGGTACTTCACCACCGGCAAGGGGGCGGCGGAAGAGGGCAGGGGGGATGATATTTCCAAGGACACGATACCCCGGAACCAGTCTATCTTCGATTCCATCCTCGGCGCCTCTGCGGCGGCGGCGGTTCCCGCAACGAGCAGCAGGACGAGGCTTATGAGGGGTATCGAAGCGGACCTTGTCATTCTAACCTCCTGGTGTCAGTCCGGGGGACCTGAATTACGGCTCCCGCCGGCAGCACACCGTTAATATCCAGGCCGTTATTATGGGCCAGGGCTTCGGGGCTGACCCCATAGCGCCGGGAAAGGCTCCAGAGGCTGTCTCCGGCCTGAACCTTATACACATGGTTAAAAACCACGTTTTCGGTTTCCCTGCCCGCATAGGGGGCCGCATCCTTCAGGGCGGGGATGAAAACTTCTTCACCGATCCTGAGGGTGGTGGGGTTAAGGGTCGGGTTGGTCTGCTGAATCATCGCCACGGAAACACCGTAATGCCGGGCCAGGGCGGAGAAAGTATCTCCCGAGCCGATTCGGTGAATGTAGAACTTCAACAGGCCGTCCGCCCCTTCCAGGGCCTTTCTTACAGAATCGGCATATTGGGCGGGAACCTTCAGTTGGTAATTATCATCCCCCGGGGGGGTGATGGGATACCGCAGCTCGCTGTTGTATTCACTCAAGAGCCGGTAGGGTAAATCTATACTTTCGGATAGGATCCTCAGGTCCACCGCCTGATCCAGGGGGATGCGGACCCACCGGGGGGCCGGTTCCCAGGTAAGGGGGAGTCCCGCTTCCCGGGGATATCCGAAGAGATGGTCCGCTGCCAGTAACCGGGGCACGTACTCCGCCGTCTCCCGGGGCAGGTGTCCCCCCGCCCTCAGTTCCCAGAAGTTCCGGGATCCTGCGGCTTCGATGATCCGGGTCATCCGGCCCAAGCCGCAGTTGTAGGCTCCCAGGGCTAAATACCAGTCTCCCAGGATCCCATAGTTATAGGCTAGTTTTTCCAGGGCTGCCCGGGTGGAGAGATAAAAATCTCTCCGGTCATCCCGCCAGGAGTCCACGGTCATATCGTAGGGGCCGATGCTGTTCATCATAAACTGCCACAGCCCCGCCGCTCCGGAGAGGGAGAGGGCTCGGGGCCGGAAAGCCGATTCCACCGCCGGAAGAAAGCCCAGTTCCCAGGGCAGGTCCAACTCCTCGATTTGGTTTCTGATATGCCCCCTGTAGGGGCCGCTTCGTTCCCACACCCCTTCGAGCCAGGGCCTGTA
This sequence comes from uncultured Spirochaetaceae bacterium, assembly GCA_964472775.1. Classification (GTDB taxonomy): domain Bacteria; phylum Spirochaetota; class Spirochaetia; order UBA9216; family UBA9216; genus CAYYNJ01. The sequence continues at coordinate 2,842 of CAYYNJ010000258.1, read as the reverse complement.
TAGCGGAGAAGTAAAGAGATCAAGATACCGGTTCACCGCTTCGGCGGCGCCGAACTCTTGGGGCGGCGGCAGGGAATGAACCCGGGGAGGGGATTGGTTCAAGGCTGCCGGGGGCCGTATCGGTTCCTCCCCTTCCGCAAGAACCGAAAGGGCCGTTCCCAGCAGGCAGATTCCCGCGATGAGAATCCGCATAAGACCGGCGGGGCCGCCGGTGATTTTTCGGAAGACCTGAGGAAGGGACGGTCCCATGAATCAGTTTCCTCCGGAAAAAGGCTTTTCTCCGAAGTAGATTCCCCCCCACTCCCACTGTCCGTTCAGTTCGGGGTCGGCGGGAAAGGAAATTTTCCGGAAGTAGAGGTACCATGTGGGGATCCGGTAGGACCATCCGAAGGTTTCCAGATACGCTTCCCGGTTGTTGGAGTCGGCGTCCAGGTCTTTCCGAAAAGAGAGCCGTCGCCCCATGAAGGTTCCCAGAACCGAGAAGAACGAATCGGGATCGATCTGTTCCGGATTTTCCTGCTGTTCCCAGGACCGGGTGAAGAAATTCACCTTGGCCCGGTATTGATTCAGGAGCCGGGCGTTCTTTCCGTAGATGGCCCACTGGATTTTTTCTTTCAAGTCTTCCAGGTCGGCGTTGGTCCAGTCTTTATTGCGGTGCTCATAAAAAGCCACCTTTTCGGATATTTCCGCCTGGGCGTTCAGGTTTCCGGGAATCACCGTGGCGGGATAATTGAGAAAATTCTTATAGGCCTGCATGGCCAGGTCCCATTCTCCCAGCTGTTCGTAGGTCCGGGCCAGATTATAGTAGGAGGCTCCCAGGTCAACCTCCATCGGTTCCGGGGTGTAGTGCTGATCCGGATTGAACCGGGAGAGAAGTTCCTTGTAGTATTCCGCCCGGGAAGCGGGATCATTGATCAGTTTAGTCAAATTGATCAGACAGAGGTAGTGGATGGACACATCCTGGATGAGCAGGTCTTCGTGATTCTTCAGAATTCTTTCGTAGTAGTGAACCGCAAAGGGGTAGGCTTTTTCGTTAAAATAGTTTTGAGCCACCAGAAAGAGGTAGTAGCCGTTAAAGGGGTCGTCGGGCCTCTTGATGACGTGATTGGTAAGAAAGAGATTCATTTTATCGATCCGGCCCGCCTTGTGAAAAGCCCGGACAATCTGTTGGATGAGGACGTAGGCTGTTTCGGGATCCGGCTGGGTCTCCAGATCGGTGAGGAACTGCCGCATCTGCTGCCGCTCTTCCTTGGTCCCCTCCAGGTAGTACCCCAGGTGGTCCTTTTCCAGGACCACCGCCAGGTACCGGGGGATCTCACAGGAGGTGAGTGAAAGAATCAGGAGGATCAGACCCCAGGGGAATAGGAAATGCTTCATCGGGACGGATGATACCACACCCCCCCCTGCTCTGACAACTGTGTTGTGACTGCGGGGCGGGGGAGGCTCACCGGAAGAAGAAGTTCAGCTTTCGGCGGCGGACCCGGCTGATTTTTCTCACCCTGATCTGAAAATCCTTTCCCCCCGGTTCTTCGATGAGCGGCCCGGTGAGTACCAGTTCTTCCTCTTCCTTCAACAGATGGCGGGGAATGAGGTTGCGGCTGATGATTTCATCCTCCGGGGAAAACCACGATACTTCCAGGTACTCCTGCCCGGTGGAGAGGGCTTCCTGGATGAGTCGGATCTTTCCCTGGTAGTCCACCCCCCGGGCTTCCCGAATCTCCCGGGGAACCGTATCGCCCCGAAGCTGTTCGGGAAAAAGGATGACTCTTTTCCGCACCCGGTCCGACAACTCTTCTTTCTCGTCGTGATTCAGGGGCATGTCTTCCACCAGGGACAGCAGAGCTTCGGGTCCGCTGGACCGGGGAGGCGGCGGCGGGTTTCGATGCAGGGGCAGGGCGGGGGCCGCCGGAGAGGCGGGAATATGGGGCGGCGACAACGAGACATCTCCGCTGCCCGGTTTTTCCACCGAGGGGAGGGCGGTTATTCCCATCCGCAGCAGCGCCGGTTCCCATTGGGATCGATCGGCGGGATCCAGGATGTAGATTCCCGGCGCCAGGGTTTCGCGGATGTGGGGCGTCAGGAGGGGGTTTTTCTCGAAGAGGGGTATTTTGTCTTCGGATATCTTGAGGATCAACCCTTCCAAGAGTCTTACACTGTTGAGCTGCCTGTCCCAATGGTCCAGGGAAAAGGCAATATTCTGGGGAAGTTCGCCGATTCCCAGATCGGCGAGTTTTTCCTTCAAGGATGAACCGGACTCTCCCCGTCCTCGGCCGCGGCTGTAGCTTTCCTGGCTTAAATGATACTGCCCTATCCTGTCGTGGCGCATCAGCTCAAAGCTGTCGGTCAGGCTCAAGGCCAGGGCGAAGTTCATCCCCCGGGGGGTATCAAGGTCCGCCGGCATGGTTAATTCGAAATTGGGATGAAGAATGACCCGATTATCGGACCGCCCTTCGGGCCCTGGTTTTTCCCGGGGAAGGCCGAACAAATCCGGTTGGCCCTCCACAAGAATCCCCAGGGTCATCAGGGCGTCCAAGGCAACGGCGATGTCCTCCCGCCGGGGCCGGAGATCGGTTAAGCCCAACTGGGCGATTCTTACCAGCGATTCCAGGGGATAGAGTTTACGGGGATCCAGCGATGCGGTGAAGGTTTTTATGAGCCGGATACCCTCGGAGAGGGACCATTTATGACCTTGGGGTAACGTTGTGATGATCCCCCTGGCCCAAAGCCGCAGCAGCCTTTCCCGGGATGAGACCGCCGTTAAGGCTTCCCATCGGTGATCCGCCATGACCCAGCGCGAGTCGGTAACTTCATAGAGCCCTTCGTCGGCGGTGGCGGCGAGGAA
>CAYYNJ010000257.1:0-4976 GCA_964472775.1 uncultured Spirochaetaceae bacterium | reverse complement strand
GCTTTGATCCTCCAGCCCCTCCTCTTCTTCGCTGCCGGTGATCTGGATAAAAACCCGGTTGGGCAGACAAGCGGTCCAGTCGCCGGGATTTTCCAGGGTACTTGCATTGACACAGATCTTATCAAGACAGGGAGAATCAAGCACATCCACCCCATGATCATGGATGTGGATGACCGTATCGCCCAATTCGCCGGGAATATGTATTTCCCGGTCCTGATCTAAGGGATAGAGCCACTGTCCTTGATCCGATTGAATGAGAAGCACCGCCTGGCCAGACACACTGCCGTAAGCCTCGTAGGCGGTAAAACCAATCACCAGGAGGGCCGCTGCCAGGGCGGCCCAGTCACCTAGCCTAAAAACCTTCATGCCCCCACCATACCGCTTTCACAGAAAAGTGTCAAAATGACATGTCACCCAAGAATCATACCAGTATCACTATATTTATAGCGATAAATATTGACTTAATCCTACTTGTTTAATAATATACCGGCGTCGAATCAAAAAGAGAAATTCCTAAAGGATTTTCTTAATAAACGGAGGTCTTCAGATGAAGAAAAGCTTATTGATATTTCTTGTACTTCTCCTTCCCCTCACCCTGGTGATGGCCGAAGGGCAGCAGGAATCCGCCCCGGCGGGGGCATGGAATGACGGGGTGTATTTTGCCCAGGAAGACGGCTTTGCCGGTTCCGGATGGAAATACATGGTGACCCTGGAAGTTAAGGGCGGAAAGATCGTTTCCGTCGACTGGAACGGAGCCAACAAGGCCGGCGGGGACGACAAGAAAACCGTTTCCAAAGCCGGAAAATACCCCATGGTAGCCAACGGCGGCGCCCAGTCCGACTGGCACGTTCAAGCGGAACTGACCGAGAAACACCTTCTGGCCACCCAGGACCCCTCGTCCATCTCCTACACCAGCAAAGACGGACACACCGATGACATCGCCGGAGTCTCCATCCATGTGGTGGAGTTCTACGACCTGGTGAAGAAGGCCCTGGCCGCCGGTCCCGTGGGATACGGCCCCTTCAAAGACGGTGCCTTCCGCGCCGAAGAAGCGGCTTTCGGTAACAGCGGCTGGAAATACACCGCCGATTTTACCGTGGTGAGCGGATACCTCGTGGCGGCGAACTGGAACGGTGTCCACAAGGACGGCGGGGATGACAAGAAAACCGTTTCCCTCAACGGCGGATACCCCATGGTGGCCAACGGCGGCGCCCAGTCGGAATGGCACGTTCAGGCGGAACTGACCGAAAAGCACCTTATCGAAACCCAGAGCCTTGATGTGGCTTACACCAGCGATGCGGGCAACACCGACGACATCGCCGGCGTTACCATCCACGTGGCGGAATTCTACAACCTGGCTAAAAACGCCCTGAAAACCCGTTAGTACCCCTAACCCGGTTCCCTTATCCGAAGCCTCCGGCGAATTTTTGCCGGGGGCTTCTTTTTTTCTCCTCTCTTTGACCCACTTGTGTTACCTTATTAAGAAGAGTTCTCATTATTTTTAAGAGAGGTAAACATGATGAAAAAGTTCTTGAACCCCAAGGCTCTGCCCCTGGCGGGAATGTTGGTTCTTTTAGCGGGATGCGCCACCACCGGCAGCGCCGAGCCCCCCTTTCAGCCCGTGGTGCCCCGGGTCGATCTGGACCGGTTCAGCGGATCCTGGTACGTCATTTCCTTTCTGCCCACCTTCATCGAGAAGAACGGCACCAACGGCATCGAGACCTACACCTTCGATGAAGAGGGAAAGGTTTTCGTGGAGTACGTATTCTACAATCATTCACCCCAGGGCAAGAGGAAATACACCACCCAGAAGGGCTGGATCATGCCCGAAGGGAACAATGCGGTATGGAAAGTCCAGCCCCTGTGGCCGTTGAAGCTACCCTACCTGATCATAGATCTGGCGGAGGATTACCGGTATACCGTGGTGGGAACCAACAACTATAAATACGTCTGGATCATGGCCCGGGAGCCTTTCCTGAGCGATGAAGACTACAGGGGCATCCTGCAGCGGCTCGAAGCCCGGGGGTATCCGGTGGAAGAAATCCAGATGATGCCCCAAGAGTGGGACTAAACCGTTTATCCTCTTACTCCCGCAGGGTTACCACCGCCAGGGTGCGGGGCCCTGCATTGAGTCCGATGACCGGTGAAATCTCACAGATGTACCGAGGCGGTGTACCGATAAGAGCTTCCAATTCTGCGGCGAAAGCTTCCGCAGCCTTCAGATAATCGGCATGAACCACCGCCCATCCCCAAAAAGGTCCCTTCTCCAGCTCCTGTTTTACCAGTTTTTTGATTTTTTTCAAGTTGGACCGGCGGGAGAACGCCTTATCCACCACGATTCCGGCACCCTCTTGGTCCAGTGAGACGATGGGCTGCAGGTTCATTAACTTCGCCAAGGCTCCTTTAAAAGGAGACACCCGCCCTCCCCTGACCATGTATTTCAACGAAGGGAGGCTGACCTGGATCATGGCCTTGGGAATCCATTCGCCCAGGGCGGAAACAACCTCTTCATGGCTCTTTCCCTCGGCCACCGCTTCCGCGGCCCGGAGGACCAAAAGCCCCTGGGAACCGCTGTCCTGTTTTGAATCGATCACCGTCACCGGCAGCCCCGCCTTTTCCGCCGCCAGCCGGCTGACATTGCCGGTGCCGGAGAGCTTGCTGGAAACGTGGATGGCGATGGCCGACTCATAATGGCCTTCCAGCTCCTTATAAAGCTTGGCGCACATACCGGGGCTGGGCTGGGCGGTGGTGGGATGAGGATGAATCCGGTCGATGCCGCGGTTAAACCGGTCGCGGATAAAACAAGACAGCAGGGTAAACAAGGGGGTGTCGTCCTGGGGCAGTTCCGTTGCAATGATATGGGCCGTTTCAGACACGGGGACCAGTTTTATCCGGTATTGTTTGGGAAGCGCCTTGATCAGGGCAGCAATTTTTTCTTCAAAAAGCCCGGGGATCAACCGGTCAACACGGTTTTTGGATACCTGGGATGCCGAAGACGCCGGAACTTTCATGGTGATGCCGTCTCGTTTAGATCCTGGATTGAATTCATATTCCAGCTTGAATCTGCCATGTTCCATGGCCAGGGCAGCGGGGAACAGGGAGAGCTCAGTTTCATCAAGGTCTGACTGTTGAAGGTCCTTCAGGGTCATTTTTAAAAAATCAGGGTTTTTTTGGCCCTTCATGAATCGGGAAAAGGTCCGGATATCATAGAAAGGCTCGGGCAGGCGGGACTGGTAAAACAGATACATCTCTTCTTCAGAGGCCAGAATGTCTTTTTTCCGGGTCTTGTGTTCAAGCACTTCAAGTTCATCAATGAGCGTTCGGTTATGGGTCATGAAATCAAATTTCTGCTGAATTTCCCCCTGGACCAGGGCGTGACGGACGAATATCTCGTTGGATTCTTCAGGGTTTATCCGGCCATAGGCAACACTTCGACCCGCCACGATAATCAGTCCGAACAGGGACACCTGTTCGGTGGCCACCACCTCACCGCGTTTTTTTTCCCAGTGGGGATCGGCATAGGTATGCGTACACAGGTCTTGTGCAATGGGTTCCAGCCATTCCGGATCAATGGTGGCCACCGATCGTGCAAACAACTGGCTGGTCCGGACAAATTCCGCTGCAACAATCCAGTCTCCGGCTGTTTTGAAAAGGCCGGAACCCGGAAAAATCATGGCCTGCTGCCCTTTGGCCGCAGAAAAAATATTTTTTTCCTTTTTGTGGGCAATATTGGCAAGGTACCCGGATAAAATGGCTTTGTGCAGGGCAAGGTACAAAGGCCCGCCCATGTCGAATTCTCTGGCCTTCATGCCCTGGGTCCCGCTCTGGACAGGAATGGTTTTTTCCCCCTTGATGCCGTGTTCCTTGAGTATCCGGATGATCTGACCGTGGATGTCGTTCCATTCCCTGAGGCGTTTGAAAGACAGGAAGTGCTCCTGGCAGTACCGCTTGAGTGCGGACCGGGACCCGAGTTTTTTTTCAGCTGTTTTAACGGCATTCCAGATGTTTAAGAGGGTGATGAAATCAGACCCGGGATCTTTGAACAAAGAATGCTTTTGATCTGCGGCCTGGGTTTTGTCCGCCGGCCTCTGCCGCGGGTCTGAAATGGCCAGGGCCGTGGTGATGATGACAGCCTCTTTTAAACAGCCGTTTGTATCCGCTTCAATCAGGATCCTGGACAATTTGGGGTCAATGGGCAGCTTTGCCATGACCCGGCCGATTTTGGTGAGACCATAGGTCTTTTTTTGCCGGGTATCCGGCTTTTGTTCTTTGATGGCCCCCAGTTCAATCAGGGTGTCAAACCCGTCCCGAATACTTTTGGACGCGGGTGCGTCAATGAACGGGAAGGTGGAGACATCCCCCAGATTCAGGGCGATCATTCGCAGGATGACTTCGGCAAGGTTGCTTCTCAGGATTTCCGGAGAGGTGAAAAAAGGCCTGGCATTAAAATCATCTTCATCAAACAGCCGGACACAGATGCCGTTTTCCACCCGGCCGCACCGGCCCAGTCTCTGGTTGGCCGATGACTGGGAAACAGGGCTGACCGGCAGTGCGGTTGTCCGTGTCCGGGGCGAGTAACTGGGAATTCTTGCCAGCCCGGTATCCACAACATAGCGTATCCCGGGGATGGTCAACGAGGTTTCGGCCACATTGGTGGCCACAATAATCTTGCGTTCCTTCTGCCGGGAAAAAATTTTCGATTGTTCTTTGGCGGAAAGTCTTGCAAAAAGCGGCAGGACAATGACATTGGCGTGCTGTTTTCCCCGGATTAATTCCATGGCGTCGCCGATATCCTGTTCTGTGGGCATAAACACCAGGATATCGCCGGACCTGGACTGGGCGACCAGCAGATCCACTGCATCGGCTGCGGCTTCCACATACCCCTGGTCTTCTGCGGTCTGTTTTTCATCTTCGGGTTTCAACACCGGCATGTACAGGGTTTCAACCGGGTACATGCGACCGGATACCTCGATGAT
>CAYYNJ010000256.1:0-4996 GCA_964472775.1 uncultured Spirochaetaceae bacterium | reverse complement strand
GTGTTCCATTCCCAGGGGCGAGAGGACTTCCCGGGCCATATGGGCGGCAAAATCCTCACCGGTGACCTTCTCAATCAGAAGTTCCAGGACGTTGTACCCCGCATTGGAGTAGAAGAAACCCGACCCCGGGTCCCGGAACAGCACCGCCTCCCGGGAAAGGTGCTGTTCCAGATCGGGAAGGGGGCTTTCGGGGGCGTACCGGACTCCGATGGTACCCAGGGGCATCCCGGCGGTATGATTCAGGAGGTGCCGCACCGTGACCTTCTCTTCATCGAAAGGCGTCTCCGGCAGAGTCCAGCCGCCCAGATAGGAGGCGGCTGGAGCGTCCAGGTCTACCAGGCCCTGCTGCACCAGTATCATCACACCCCAGGCGGTGACCGATTTTGAGATCGATTCCACCCGGCAGGGAGTGTCCAGCGTCATGGGCCGGGGGGAATCCATCTCGGCGTATCCGTAGGCGCCACTCCAGACGGTCTTTCCCTCCCGAATCAGGGCCAGGGAAACTCCCGGTACCTTGTACTGTTCCAGCAGGGCGGGGACATGGCTGTCCATGGCCCGGACCCAGGCGTCCACCGATCCGGGGGCGGGATCTGCCCCTTTCCGGAGGTTCGGAATGAGCACCGCGGCGGCCGCGGCCAGCAGGATGAGGAGGCCGGCCTGGAAGGTGTTCCGGCGCCGGCGGAATCGGGTCTTGTTCATTTTACGTCTCCTTTTTTTCCGGCGGGGAAAAGAGGACCATATCAAAAAACAGCACCCCCAGGGCCAGGGCGGTGTAGATCACCCCCGAGACCGGATCTCCCAAAAACCCGGGATCCACGATCATGCCGCAGAGGTTGATGGAATAATGGAAAAGAACCGCCCCCAGGGTGCTCTTCCCGGTGTGGTGCCAGATCCAGGTGAACAGGATGCTTTTTGGGAATAGAACGGCGAAGTAGAGCATCAGGTCCACCTTGCCCAGGGCCATTTCGTGCAGGGGGTAGCCGCTGATGAAGAACAGCGGCACATGCCACGCCATCCAGGCCAGGGATATGACCAGGGAGCCCCAGAAGAGGCCGACCCGGCGGGAAAGGGGTTCCAGGACGAAGCCCCGCCACCCCAGTTCCTCCGGCAGGGGGCCGAAGATAAAAACAAAAACCAGAAAACCCAGGCCCCGCAGGGGATGCGGAAAGGGCCCAAGCGGCAGCAGGGAAAGAAGATCCCGGGAAGGATCGGCCGCCAGTACCGCCCCGAGGGTCAGCAGAGCCGCCCCGGCGGGCAGGAGCAAAATCAGGGCCAGCCATTTCCCCGGAATCAGGGCGGGGGAGAGCCTTCGGAGGTAGCCGGTGGGTATTTTCTTCCGGGCCGCCCAGATAAGGGTTGCCGCCGCCCCCAGGGTGGGGGAGATGCCCCCCAGCCCCACCAGCAGGGTCCCCGCCGGGGTGTCGGCGCCGATACCGGTGACCGCCGCCAGCCCCCAGGGGATGATGCTTCCGGCGAAGGTGCAGACAAAAAACCGGATAATCATGTGGGTGTCACGGTTCATGGAATCCTCCCTTGAACTTTTAAAAAGCTTCGTTCACCAGGAAATAGAACTTGACCTTGTCGCCGTAGAGGCCCCCCAGGGCGGTTGAAAGCCGGTCCATGGATATGTGTTTGTTCATTTTCCTATCTCCTTTTTAACGGTGGTGAATCTTTCTCACGGTGAACCTGGCATAACTGTGTTCACCGTCCTCCCGTTTCCAGAGGGCTTCTGTTTTCATGGGGATCTTCATTCCCCCCGCCTCCTCGTAATCGCCGACCCGGCCTACCCAGGTTTCAAGCCTGTCTTCGCCCATGCAGCGCCGGGTTTCCATTTCCGTTATCTCTCCCCGCTGATCGATTCCCCGTGGTACAGGGCCATTTTCTCAATGCCATAATTCGATTCAAACATTCTTTTTCCTCCGTCGTCCGGGGTAACGATAATCAATCGATAAAAAAAGAGATATACGAATTTACTCTTAATTGGGGGGGAATCTGGCAGGGGAACCTACTGATTTTGCCCGGAACGGAGTACGAGATTATACCTAGGGCGGCAGATCGGGAATAACCGGGTTGTTTTCAGCCTCGGTGCGGTTAAGAAGTGTGGGCAATCTTTACGGCTAACTCCATTTTATTCTTGATCCCGCATTTCCTGTAGATGTGGTAGACGTGGGCTTCTACAATTTCCTCTAGCATACCAAAAAATCAGCGGAGGGTTAAACAAATATGATAAAATCCCCCCGAGATACCGTTTAGCGGCAAACCGCCGTGGGGGAGGACCTTAAGGTATGAGTCAGAAACTGCGCCGTTTTTCCGGGGGACTGCATCTATTTGTGGGAGTCGGCGCTCTGGCCGGGGGCAGCGCCGCCATCCTGGATCCCCTTGCACCTCTGGGAATGCCCGCCGAAGCGCTTCGGTATTCCCCCTTCGACACCTTTCTTATTCCCGGCATCGTTCTCTTTGTTCTTCTGGGCTTGGGAAACCTGGCGGCGGGTCTGGCGGTGCTGCGTCAGGCCCGATTCGGCGAATACGCCGGCTTCTTCCTTTCGGGAGCCCTGATGTTATGGATCGTTGTCCAGTGTCTCATGCTCTGGTCGGTGGTTTTTCTTCACCTTCTGTTCTTCGGAATAGGACTGGCGGGCGGCCTTCTCTCCCTTCTTCTCATGGATGCAGAAAATCTCTATCCCTTGCCCCTTATCAGGAAGGTCCTCGGAAAACCCAAAACCTGATTTTTTTGTCATTTGTTTGCATGGCCTCATTTTTTTCTCTATGGTTTAGGGAGGATCCGGACCGCTCTATAGAAGCGGTGTGTCGAGATTCCCGAAAGGGCATAGGAAAAACGTATGATCGATGACGCCGAGAGCTTGATTACCCCTCCCCGCCAGGGTGCCGCAGCCCCCGAGTTATATGATGAGCTTCGTATGCTGGAAAAGGCCTTGGGAGAGAGTGAAACAAAATTCCGGGCCCTCTTTGAAAAGAGCCCCATCGGTGTGGCTTATCACAGGATGATCTACAACGCCGCGGGGGAGCCCTGGGACTACTATTTTCTGGATGCCAATAGACAGTATCAGGAACTCACCGGGGTGGACCCCCGGGATAAAACGGTGCGGCAAGCCTTTCCGGGAATCGAAAAAGACCCCTCTGATTGGATAGGGACCTTCGGAAGGGTGGCCCAGACGGGGGAACAAATCCGTTTTGAGCAGTATCTTCAACCCAATAACCGCTGGTATGATTGCGTGGCCTATCGTTACAAACCTGATCATTTTGTGGCGGCCTTTCTGGATATCACCGAGCGGAAACAGATGGAAGAGGCGCTTTCTCATACGGTCTCCCGGCTCAGCCTGGCCACCCGGGCCGGCGGGGTGGGGATCTGGGAGTTTGATCCGGTTACTAAGCGGCTCAACTGGGATGAACAGATGCAGAGGCTCTATGGGTTTGATCCTGAGAACTTCCGCAGCGCCTATGACTCTTGGGAAGAAAGGCTTCACCCGGAGGACCGGGAAGAAGCCGCCGAAGTGTTCCGCCGGGCCCTCCAAGGCGATGTGGAGTACGACACGGAATTCCGGGTGGTTTGGCCCGATGGCAGTGTTCATTTTTTAAGAGCCCTGGGCATGGTGCAGCGGGACGGAGGGGGAAACCCCTTGATTATGGTGGGTACCAACTGGGATATCACCGCCGCCAGGACGGCGGCGGCGGAGCGGGAGAAGCTGCAGCAGCAGATGTTCCAACTTCAGAAGATGGAGGCCATCGGTCAGCTTTCGGGGGGGATTGCCCATGATTTTAATAATCAGTTGGCGGGAATACTCGGGTATGTAGAGCTTTTAGGCAGGGAGATTACGAAGGAACCCCTGAAAGGGTATCTTGAATACATCCGTCTAGGGGCCCAGAACGCCGCCAACCTGACCCAGCAGCTCCTCTCCTTCTCCCGGAAGGGAAGGTATAAATGCGAGAGCATCGACCTTCATCACGTTATCCAAGAGGTGACGGGTATTCTGCAGCATACCATCGATAGGCGCATCCTTTTAACCGTGGAGAGGGAGATGGAGAAACCCATGGTGAGCGGTGATTTTAGTCAGATCCAAAATGCCCTTTTGAACATCGCCCTCAATGCCCGGGATGCCATTACGGGTAACGGGTCTATCACCTTTAAAACCTCCCTGGTGAGTCTCGCGGGGAAAGGCACCCATCCTCTTTTTGACCTGGACCCCGGGGATTATGTGTGTGTGTCGGTGGCTGATGACGGCTGCGGCATGGATGAAGAAACGCGGCGTCAGATCTTTGACCCTTTTTTTACCACCAAAGAGGTGGGCAAGGGGACCGGCATGGGGCTTCCCTCCGCCTATGGGGCGGTAAAACACCACGGCGGTGATATCTTCATCGAATCGGCGCCCCTCCGGGGATCCACCTTCCATGTCCTCCTTCCCTACTGCGCCGGTGGTGAGACAGATCCCCGTCCCGCTTCGCCGGTCATTCGGGCCCAAAAGACGGCGGCCATCCTGGTGGTGGATGATGATGATATCGTCCGGACCCTCATGGCTGAACTCTTAGAAACTCTGGGGTATACGGTGTATCAGGCCGGGGACGGCGAGCAGGGCCTTCGGTCGTATCAGGAAAACCAGGATGAAATAGCCCTGGTCCTTCTGGATATGGTCATGCCCCGGACCAGCGGGGAAGAACTCTTCTACGCCCTCCGGGAGATCAATCCGCAGGTCAAGATTTTGGTTTCTTCGGGGTACAGCCCCAAAGATGAGGCTATTGCCAAGATCCTCTGCGGGGGAGCCCGCTTTATCCAGAAACCCGCCACCCTGAGCAAGCTTTCCGAAACGGTGGCGGAGATGCTGGGAGGGTAGGCCGCAGCATCTACCCCCCCCGGAATCCATTGATTTCATGATGACCTCGTGGGGGAAAGGCTGAAAAATATCAGCTTCCCGTCATCCCTTCATCACCGGCATTTCTTGACCTTTTCTCCCTGCGGGCTGTACTCTGCAAGCTTGGGAGG
>CAYYNJ010000255.1:1494-5004 GCA_964472775.1 uncultured Spirochaetaceae bacterium | reverse complement strand
AAGAAACATGAATACCGGGTGGGCTTAACCCCCGCCAACGCCAGGGCCTACATTAAAGACGGCCACCAGGTCACCGTGGAAGAGGGAGCGGGAGCCAATGCGGGTTTTCCCGACCAGGCCTATCGGGATGCGGGAGCTAAAATTGAAGCCGACAAGAAGAAACTTTTCGATAACAGCGACATGATCATCAAGGTCAAGGAGCCCCAAGCCTCGGAATACGACTTATTCCACGAAGATCAAATTCTTTACACCTACCTTCACCTTGCCGCCGACGAACCTCAGACCCGGGCTTTGATGGAAAAAAAGGTTAAGGCCGTGGCTTATGAGACCATCGAAGAGCTGGACCGCTCCCTGCCGTGCCTGACCCCCATGAGTGAAATCGCCGGGAGACTCTCGGTACAGGAGGGGGCCAAGTATCTGGAAAAACCCTTTGGAGGGCGGGGGGTTCTGCTGGGCGGTGTTCCCGGAGTACCCCGGGGAAAGGTGGCCATCCTCGGAGGAGGCGTGGTGGGAACCAATGCCGCCAAGATGGCGGTGGGGCTCGGGGCGGATGTGACCATCCTGGATATCAGCGCCCGGCGGCTTAGTTACCTGGACGACATCTTTGAAACCCGTATCACCACCCTCTACAGTAACGGGGAAAACATTGAGATGGTTCTGAAAGAAAGCGACCTGGTCATCGGTGCGGTGCTGATTCCCGGCGCCCGGGCCCCCCATCTGGTAAAGAGGGAACAGCTTAAGCTGATGAAACCCGGATCGGTTCTGGTGGATGTGGCGGTGGATCAGGGCGGCTGTATCGAAACCACCCGGGCCACCACCCACGACGACCCCATCTTCGAGGTGGACGGCATCATCCACTACTGTGTGGCCAACATGCCCGGAGCGGTGTCTCTGACCTCCACCCTGGCCCTGACCGGCGCCACCCTGCCCTACGGCCTGCTTTTAGCCCGGGAGGGAGTGGAAAAAGCAGTTCAGCTCTCTCTGCCCTTAAAGAAGGGGGTCAACACCTACAAGGGAGCCTGTGTCTACGGTGCCGTGGCGGAAGCCTTCGGTATCCCCTACACCCCCCTGGACGCCCTGCTTTAATCCGGGAGGTCTTTCATGCAGCTGGATGAACTGGATTGGCGGATCATCGGAATTCTCAGGGATGAAAACGCCCCCAACAGTACCATCGCCCGGGAGCTGGGCGTTTCGGAGGGGGCCATAAGGCAGCGTCTCAAAAAACTGAAGGATTCCAAAGCCCTGAAGGTGAAGGCCCAGATCAATCCCGACCTGCTGGAGGGACGGGTCTTGGCGGTGGTGGCCATCAATGTGGCCGAATCCTCCCAGCTGGATTTAAAAGCCCGGGAGATTTCCCGTCTCAAGGATGTGCTGGCGGTGAACATCACCACCGGCCGCTACGACCTCTTCGCCGAGGTCCTGGTGGATTCCAACCACGGCCTGGTGGAGTTCCTTATCAAGGAACTCTCCCAGGTCCGGGGTATCGTCTCCACCGAGAGTTTTCTCATGCTCAAGAGCTACAACAAGTACGTCTGATCAGGCCTTGATCATGGTCTCCACCGGGTGCTCTTCATCAATAACGAGTTTGTCCGTGAGGTGCTTGGCGATGTAGGTAATCTGGCCGTTGATCCTGGTAAAATATGAGATCAGATCCAAATGGACCGAAGAGGTATCCAGAGACTCCTTGAGTCCCTGGTGAAGCCTCTGCATATGCAGGTCCTTGTACTTCTCTTCTTCCTTTTTTTTGTAAGCTTTGATGATCTGGGCGGCAATTTCGGTGTCGTCGTTTATCATGGCCTCCATGAGGCGGCCGAAGTTCCGGCTCAGCTTATACAGCAGATGCTCCAGTTCATGAAATCCTTCCTCGGAGAAGATCAGGTGGTGTTCAATTTTTTTAGCCGCCAGGGCCATGATGTTCTTGTCTATCACATCCCCGATGGATTCCAGTTCATTCTGAATATACATATAATTCATACAGCGCCGGGATTCGTCCTGACTCAACTCCTCCTGACTCAGCCGGGCCAGGAAGGTGATGATGGCCTTATGGAGGGTATCCACTTTGGAGTCGATATCCCTGATCCGGTCCACCACGGAAGGATCCTTGGTGCGGAAGGAATTCTTCATATCCTGAATCATTCCCTGTATTAATTCTCCCACCCGCAGAATCTCTTTATGGGCCGCCATAAGGGCCAAAGCGGCGCTCTGACCGATGAGGGAATCGCTGAGGTATTCGGGGCCGAAGGGCTTTGCCGCTTCCCGCTCGGGAAAGAATCTATTGAACAGCTTCACCACCAGATTGAGGTTGGGAAAGATGATGATGTGATTTATCAGGGGCATGAAGGTAAAGGCCATGGCGATCTGCCGGGCCAGGCTGTCGGTGCCCAGGACGGTGAGGGTGAACCATTTAACCCCCCAGATAAAGAACCGTTCCCCCCGGAAGGGAATCATAAGAAGGATGTAGACCCAGACCACTCCGATGAGCTGGAAGAGAATATGGATGTAGGCGGACCGTTTTGCCTCCCAGTTCAGGGCCACGCTTCCCAGGACGGCGGTGATACAGGTTCCCACGGCGGCACCGAGATTGATGGGAATGGCCTGCTCCAAGGAGATGGTTCCCGCCAGGGCCATGGCGATGGTGATACCCGTGGTAGCTCCGGAAGACTGAATAATCATGGTAAAAACCAGTCCCATTAAAATACCCAGGATCGGAGTTTCCACGCTCTGCATGAGCCTGATGAAGGGCTCGAAGTCCCGCAGCGGCTTCAGGGCGTTGGACATCATGTCCATTCCTAAAAAGAGGAGGCCAAAGGTAAAGATGGTCATGGCGATATGCTTAGAACGTTTGGTTTTAACGAAGATAAGCGTGAAAAACCCGATGGCGATAAAGAGGGTGGCAAACTTGGTGATGGCGGGAAAAGCCACCAGCTGGGGAAGGAAGGTGGAACCCAGTTCGGCGCCCAGGGTCACCGCCAGGCTCTGCTGAAAGGTCATTAGCCCCGCCCCTACCAGGGCGGCTTCAAGGACGGTGGTGGCCGACGAAGACTGGTTGACCGCGGTGATTCCCAGACCGGTCAGGTAGCCCCGGATCCGGCCCTTGGTCAAGGCCAGCATGATGTTCTTCATCTTCGCCCCGGCGATCAGGGTCAGATGTTTGTTCATCTCCATCATGCCGAAGAGAAAAATGGTTAACCCGCCGAAAAGTGTAAAAATGTCCCAGATGCTCATAAACTCTCTCCTGTTCTGCGAATCTACGAAAACCCGACCCCTTGGATAAGGATCAGGCAAAAGCCACCAGAGAAATGATGGACCGCAAATTCTGCAGTGCTGTTTCACGTTTATAAAGCAATATCTGTGCCACTTTTTTGTATTTAACAAACTTCTAACAATTCAAGCCGAGACAAAGAGTTACCGTTTAATGAATACGCAGAGTTTAAGGTAAAAAACCGACTAAGAGAAAAAAGTGTAAAGTAAATGATCAATAAGTGTTAACTTTCTTTACACTTCATCGGA
>CAYYNJ010000255.1:0-1394 GCA_964472775.1 uncultured Spirochaetaceae bacterium | reverse complement strand
TGCTCCGGCATGGCGGAGGCACGAATGATGTCACCGTGGGTATTGATACAGAGGTTGGTGATGGTATTTTCCAGTTCCCTGACATTACCCGGCCAATCATACTTTTTCAGCCGCTTGATAACCCGTTCGGTGGCGCCCTTGATATCTTTTCCCAGCTTCCGGTTTGCCTCCCGGACAAAATGGTCCAGCAGCAGGGGGATGTCTTCTTTCCTGTCTCTCAAGGGGGGAATGACGATACGGGCCACGTTGACCCGGTAGAAGAGATCCCGGCGGAACCGACCCGCCTCCACCTCTTCTTCCAGGTCGATGTTGGTGGCGGTAATAATCCGGGCCTTTAGCTTGATGCTTTGGCTGCCTCCGAGACGGTGAAACTCCCGCTCCTGCAGGACCCGGAGAAACTTAACCTGGAAAGACCGGGGCATCTCTCCTATTTCATCGAGGAAAATGGTTCCTTCCCCGGCGGTTTCGAATTTTCCCTTCACCCGGGTATCCGCCCCGGTGAAGGCTTCTTTTTCATGGCCGAAGAGTTCATTGTCCAGAAGCGATTCCGTGAGGCCCGAGCAGTTGACGGTGACAAAGGGTTCTTCCTTCCTCTCCCCTCCATAGTGAAGCGCCCGGGCAATGAGTTCCTTGCCGGTTCCGTTTTCACCGGTGATAAGAACCGTCACATCCTGGTTCAGAAGAAGCCCGATCTGCTTAAACACATCCTGCATGGCCAGAGACTTACCGATGATACGGTTCAGGCTATAGTGGCTGCGCTGTTCGTCCACCAGGAAGTTCACCACGTTGCTGAGCTTCCGGGATTTCACCGCCCGTTTGAGCAGCATGAGAATCTTATCCTGGTCCAGGGGTTTTTCCAGATAGTCGTAGGCCCCCAAAGCCATGGCCCGGATGATTACCTCAAAATTCCCGTGCCCCGAGATCATCACCACGTAGAGATCCTCCTGAATCTCCCTTATCTCGGTGAGAATATCCAGGCCGTTCTCGCCGGCCAGATTGTAATCGAGAAAAACAATATCCAGCCGGTGTTCCCGGATGATCTCCAGGGCCGCACGGCCCGCAGAGGCTTCGTATAGGTCATGCTCCGGGGGAATGAGTTTTTTAAAGTCCTGGATGACGGAAAACTCATCATCCACAATCAGGAGGCTAGCCATGGGTCCTTCCTAGAAGGGGCCGAAGCCGATTTTCACGGCCACCGCCAGCATCGCCAAGGAAAGGAGAACAATCACACCCTGAACTTTCCAGGTCCAGCGGATCCATTTCGGATAGGTGACCACCGTGAAGCCCAGCCCAACCAGAAGCAAGGCGTTGGTGGGGTAGATGATGTCAGAAAACCCATCACCCACATCCAAAGCCAGCACCACCGTCTGCCGGGGCAACCCCACCAAATCCGC
>CAYYNJ010000254.1:0-5010 GCA_964472775.1 uncultured Spirochaetaceae bacterium | reverse complement strand
ACATATTGCCGCAGAGCATAACGTCAAACTGGCGGGGATTTCGAACCAGCTGCATGGCTCCGTTGTCCACATACATATGATTGAGCTCCACATCGGGATAATCCCGTCCTACCTGGGTTACCACCTCTCTCCAGAGTACCATTGAGGTTAGCACATTGGCTTTATCGATGGAAGTTACCTTTTTTCTCCGTTGCCGGGCTGCCTCAAAGGCTACACGGGCGATACGTTCTATTTCAGGACGTGTGTAGACCAGGGTATCCAAGGCTCGATCTCCTTCCCTGACTTTAGGGGCGCCGAAATAAATGCCTCCCGTAAGCTCCCTCACCACCAGGACATCCAGTCCTCCCTGAAGAATTTCCTCTTTCAGGGGCGATGCGGCGATGAGTTGGGGAAAAATGATCGCCGGCCTCAGATTGGCAAAGAGGCCTAAGGCCTTGCGAATGGGAAGAAGCCCGGCTCTCTCGGGTTGTTTTTCCGGGGGCAAGGTCTCCCATTTAGGTCCTCCGATGGATCCCAAGAGGACCGCTCTGGCGGATTTACAGAGATCCAGGGTAGCCTCCGGAAGGGCTTCGCCGTGATTGTCGATGGCAATGCCGCCGAAATCTGCTTCCTTGACTTCACATTCGAACTTATAGGTCGATTGAATCTTTTTTAGAACCTTCATGGCTTCGGCCATCACCTCCGGGCCGATTCCGTCTCCGGGCAAAACTGCCAATAATTCAGTATTCATAAAGCGACTTTAATATGGTTTAAGGTTATGATCAACCCTGACGGATCCCCGATTTCATGGTAATATTTGCCTGAATAGGCAAAGTTTTTGTAGAGTTTTTACGCAACATAGTAAATACTGTATTCACCAATTTGATCGTATACACTCTGTGGCCCTCTGTGTTTTCACTAAGTCAAAGCAGAGTGAACAAATTTACCAGAAAGGAGTTCTCATGGCTTGTTCTAATTGCACCAATCCTGTGAACGAAGAAGCGAAGGAGATCGTGGCCTCCATCGGTAGAGAGCCTGAATTTGCTATCCCCCTCTTACAGGAAATTCAAAGAAGACATAGCTACCTTCCCGAAGATCTCATGGAGGCGGTGGCGGAGGTGGCGGAAATACCTGTGGCCCGTCTTTTCGGCGTGGCTACCTTTTATTCCCAATTTCGTTTTACCCCCCAGGGGAAACACCTTATCCGCATTTGCAAGGGCACCGCTTGTCATGTGGCGGGGGCCGAGTTGCTGACCTCCTCCATTTCGGATGAGCTGGGTATTTCCGAAGGGGAGACCACCGAAGATCAACTTTTTTCTCTGGAGTCGGTGGCGTGCCTTGGCTGCTGTTCTCTCGCCCCGGTGGTTATGATTGACGATGACATCTACGGAAAGTTGACTCCGAAGAAAATCAAGGGCATTTTAAAGGAGTATCAAAATGGGAAAGCCTAAACTTCTGGTGGGCCTGGGATCCTGCGGGATCGCCGCCGGCGCCCAGGTGGTGTACAACCATATAAAAGAACAAGATAACGGTGTCTTAGCGGACCTGGATGTTACTTCCTGTGTGGGGATGTGTTACGCCGAGCCCCTGGTGGAGGTTGTTTCCGGAGAGGACCGGGTCCTTTATGGACAGGTGGATGCCGCTTTTGCCGACAAGATTTTAAAGGGAATCGCCGAAGGGAAGCTCCCCGAAGAGAACCGGGTGCGGGAGGATAGCGAGGGGAAGCAGTACCTGGCCAAACAGGTTAAGGTGGCTCTGCGTAACTGCGGTGTTATCAATCCCGAGAGTCTGGAAGAGTATAAGGCCACCGGGGGGTATCAAGCCCTGGCTAGGTGTTTAAATGAACTTACCCCCCAGGAGGTCCTGGATATCATCAAGGAGTCGGGACTGGCCGGCCGGGGAGGCGGTTTTTTCTCCACCGGGATGAAGTGGAGTTTCCTGGCCAAGGCTCCCGGGAATGATAAGTACCTGGTCTGTAACGCCGATGAGGGCGACCCCGGTGCCTTCATGGACCGTGCCATGCTAGAGGGAGACCCCCACGGGTTGGTGGAGGGTATGCTCATTGCCTCCTACGCCACGGGTGCCGAACACGGCTATGTTTACTGCCGAGCCGAATATCCCTTAGCCATAAAGAGACTCCGAAAAGCCATCGAAGATGCTAAAGCAGAAAACCTCTTGGGAGACAACATCCTGGGAACGGGTCATAGTTTTCACCTCAAGGTGAAAGAGGGGGCGGGCGCCTTCGTCTGCGGCGAGGAAACCGCCTTAATGGCGTCTATTGAGGGCCGCCGGGGAATGCCCACCCTGAGGCCTCCTTTCCCCGCTGAAGCGGGAATTAAAGGAAAACCCACCAACATCAACAACGTTGAAACTTATGAAAACGTGGCGTTTATCATTTCCCGGGGAGCCGGCGAGTTCAATAAATATTCCTGCGGACGCTCCACGGGCACCAAGGTTTTTGCCTTGGCGGGAAAGATCAAACGGGTAGGGTTGGTGGAAATTCCCATGGGAATGACCATTGGCGAAGTGGTGGATGAATTGGGAGGCGGGAGTTCCTCGGGACTTCCCATAAAAGCGGTCCAGATGGGCGGACCCGCCGGAGGCTGTATCCCCCGGTCTCTATTTAACACCACCATCGATGCCGATTCCATCACCGCCACCGGAGCCATTATGGGCTCGGGGGGAATGGTTGTCATGGATGAAACCACCTGTATGGTGGATGTGGCCAAATATTTTCTTGCGTTTACCCAGAAAGAAAGCTGCGGGAAATGTACTTTCTGCCGGATCGGAACCAAACGGATGCTTGAAATTCTCACCCGCATCACCGAAGGGAAGGGGGAAGAGAAGGATCTGGATCTTCTGGAGGACCTGGCCCACCATGTGAAGAAGACCTCCCTCTGCGGTCTCGGCCAATTGGCCCCCAACCCGGTGCTGACCACCCTGAAGTATTTCAGGGAAGAGTACCTGGCTCATATTAACGAAAAGCGCTGCCCCGCTAAGGCGTGCAAGGCCCTCATTACCATTCGGATCATTCCCGAAAAATGTACCGGCTGTACCGCCTGTGCCCGGGTCTGCGGAGTCAAGGCTATTTCCGGGGAGCGCAAGCAAATACATACCATTGATCCGGATGTCTGTACCCGCTGCGGACTCTGTCTGGAAACCTGTAAATTTGACGCAATCGAGGTGGTTTAACAATGTCTGAGGTAACCCTGTTCATAAATAATAGAGAGGTCACGGTTGAAGAAGATTCAACCATTTTAGAAGCGGCCCGGAAGCTGGGGTACGATGTACCCACCTTGTGCCATGCCGAAAATCTTAAGCCCTTTACTAGCTGCTTTATCTGCGCTGTCAAGGTTGAGGGAGGGCGGGGTAACCTTGTTCCCTCCTGTGCTACCAAGGTCCGAGAGGGCATGAAGGTCACCGTGGAAGATGAGGAGATCGATGCGTCCCGCCGGATGTGTCTCAATCTTCTTCTCTCCGACCACTGCGGAGATTGTCTTCCCCCCTGCGAGAGTACCTGTCCTTCCTCCATCGATATTCGTGGTTTCCTGGCCCTGGTGAGACAAGGGAAGGAACTTGAGGCGGCCCAGTTGATTCGTCAGAAGGCTCCTTTTCCCGGTATTTTAGGCCGTATTTGTCCCCGTCCCTGTGAGGATGCCTGCCGAAGAACCCGGGTGGATGAACCGATTTCTATCTGCTTCATGAAGCGGCATATTTCCGATACCGAAATCGCCCAGGCGGGCAAACCCCAGCTGCCCAAACCGGCCCCGTCTACGGGAAAAAAGGTGGCCGTCATCGGTGCCGGGCCTTCGGGAATGACCGCCGCCTATTTTCTGAAACTCCAAGGTCATGAGGTAACGGTTTACGAAAAACACGCCACCTCCGGCGGGATGCTCCGGTACGGAATTCCCTACTACCGCCTCACCGATGAAACTTTGAAGGCCGAACTAGGGGTTATCGAAGAGATGGGGGTCAAGGTCAAATACGGCGTGGAGATCGGTAAGGATATCAGCGCCAAGAGCCTTGAGGCGGATCACGATGCCTTGATTTTAGCCATCGGAGCCCAGGGTGCTTCTTCCATGAGGGTTGAGGGTGAGGATCTTCCCGGAGTGTATTCCGGAATCGAATATCTTGGTGCGGCGGGGGAGAACAATATTCCCGATCTGGGCAAGAAGATCTATGTGGTGGGGGGAGGAAACACCGCCATCGACTGTGCCCGGACCGCCGTCCGTACCGGTGCGGACGTGACTATCCTCTACCGTAGAACCCGGGCGGAGATGCCCGCCAGCGACTTTGAAATCGACGAAGCTATCCACGAGGGGGTTAAAATCGAGTACCTTAACGCCCCCACCGCCATTACCAGAGACAGCGGCAAACTGATGCTTTCCTGCATAAGGATGGAGCTGGGTGAACCCGATGAGAGCGGCCGGAGGAGTCCCGTCCCCGTCAAGGGATCTGAGTATACCGTGGAGGCCTCGGCCATCGTCAGTGCCATTGGACAGAAAGTACTGCCCGGATGCGTGGGTGATCTGGGAGTCGATGTGTCCCGATGGGGAACCCTCCTGGCCGACGACAGGACCTTTCAAACCAGCCGCCCGGGAATTTTTGCCTGCGGAGACTGTCAGACCGGGGCGGACATTGCGGTCCGTGCGGTGGGGAACGGGCGAAAAACCGCCTATGCGGTAAATCAGTATTTGTCCGGTCAAGCCGTTACCGGAGAACCGGTGCTTTTTAACTCCACCATGGGGCCCCTGGAGTCTCTTGACCCTGCCATGTTCGAGAATTTCGATCGGGTCGAACGAATCAAGATGCCCGTCATCGGTGACGAGATCCGATGTACCTCCTTCACCGAAGTAGAGACGGGCTTTGTTCCGTCGGAGGCACAGAAGGAGGCGGCCCGCTGCCTCGAATGCGGCTGCGATGCCGCTTCGGATTGTAAGCTCCGGGAGTATTCCACCAGGTATAACGTGGACCAACGTCTTTTTGCCGGTGACCGCCGGGGCTATAGGCTCGATGGGAGCCATGAACTAG
>CAYYNJ010000253.1:0-5025 GCA_964472775.1 uncultured Spirochaetaceae bacterium | reverse complement strand
AGGCCGCGAAGCGAATGCGAAGCGCATATACCCCCGTGTTATAAGTAGTTGGCAAGAAAGAAATGATAAACTATCAGTCAGACTTCTTCATTCTCTTCTCTTCATTGCCAAGGTAAACCAAACCTTCATTCAGGAACGTAAAACTCAGCTGTTTAAGACAGGGCAACAAGAACAGCCAAGGGCGGCGCCCTCCTCTGTAAAACAAAAGAACCGCCAATTCTTAAAACCAGAATACAGCTTTTTCTATTTCTTCGATGATAAAAAACCAACCGTATTTTCTTTCCAAGTAGAATACCGCTTTTGAAGGAGGGCCTAAGCCAGGCCAAGCAAGGCGCCCTGTTCTAAAACCCCAAACACCAAAAGTATTTTCAAACTGATGCCAAAACGGCATTCAAATACTTTCAAAAGGCAATGAAGAGCCTTCCGATTGGCCGATAGCCAATTACTTATAACTCCCGGCTATCAGCAATGCTGATAGCCGCATCGTGTCTATCTTCTCTGATAACTGATAATACAGTGGGTATCACGTATAAAGAAAGACATAAAACTAAAAACCAACTAAATTCATATCTATCAAGTTTCTACCAAGATTCAGACATTCCTTAGCGGCTTCCACTTCCAGGATATACTGTATTTTATCAATCGCGTAAAATGTTTTGCTGTTCATATCACCGTCACTCTTCTTCTCAATAATAGCAGAAACTGACCATTTCTCCGGTCCTCCCCTCAGGGGGTTAGCAATAATAAGGTATCCCTTATAATCTTCTTTCATCGGCCATCGTCCTTAACCCAATCAAAGGATATCACCCTAGGCTCAATAAACCAAAGAAATCCTTGTCGAAGCACATTTAGAATCCTCACAGATCCAGGTTATCCAAAGGGCTGCGGATCTTTCCGATCGACTTCCGGCTCACATGGGTGTAGATTTCCGTGGTCTTGCTGCTGCTGTGGCCTAAAAGCTCCTGGATGAACCGCAGATCCGTACCGTTTTCCAGCAGGTGGGTGGCAAAGCTGTGACGTAAGGTGTGAACCGATGCATGTTTTTGTATCCCCGCCTGAGCCGCGGCGTTTTGAAATACATTCTGCACACTCTTGGCCGAGTACCGCCCCCCGTCCCGCCCTTCAAACACGTAAGACTTCGGGCAGTATAAAGAAAGATACTCTTTCAGTAGAGTCTCGAGTTTGGGGGACAACAAGGTGTAGCGGTCCTTCCTCCCCTTCCCCATCTTCACCCGAATCAGTTTTCTGTCAAAATCAAGGTCGGTCAGCTTCAGATCCAAAAGCTCACTGAGTCTTAGCCCTGCCGAATAGATCACCGTCAGGATGGTCCGGTGTTTCAGATTCTGCGGAGCCTTTAAAATCTTCACCACCTCATCTTCACTAAGCACCTGGGGCAGACTTTTCTCTCCCTTGGGTCTCTTGTACAGATACTTGATCACCGGCCGCTGCAGCACCTTCTCATAATAGAACTTGACCGCATTCACCGCCTGCTTCTGAACCGCCGATGATACTTTCACCTCTGTAACCAGGTAGGTGATATACCGGTTCACATCTTCATCGGTCAATTCTTCCGGATTCCGGCCTCGGTAGTAATCGAGAAAGCCAGCAAAGGCGGCTCCGTAGGACCTTACAGTGTGCTTACTGTAACGGCGCAGGCTTAGCTCCGCTGTATACGCTTCGGGTAAGAGCATGGCTCCCGCCGGAGGAGGCCACGCCCGGAGGGGGTCCGGCCCGGCAGAAACAGGGTCCGCCGCGGGAGCAGAAGAAGCTGAGGCTCCGGTGTGCCCCGTCCCGGAAATTCTAATCTCCACGGTCTGATCAAAGAACTTCCTGATCTCTCGGGGGGCTTTTTTATCAAAGGGAATGATCCAAACCTTCCGGTCCGGCAGGTATCGCCGTCCCGGGATGGCCTTAACTTGATTTACAAGCTCTTTATCATAGTTAAAGGCTAATTCCGCCTGGCCAGCGGCAAGAGGGGTTACATAGACAGTTTTTTTCATGGTCTCTCCCTAGGGCGGAAAGGGAATGACTGACCAAGATGTTTCTCCCCGGACACACCTTCTCCCACCATGGTTTACCAAACGGGAAGGAGGCGCTTTCGGGAAGCATACCGCCGAAACTGGTTCTACTTTCATGATAAGCGCTTTTTTAGCTGAATGCTCGTATCATAATAGTACCATGTCTTCGGCGGCACAAGAAAAAAAGCCGCTCCTAAGATAGCAGGCTCTTGTCGTTGGCGTAATCCTGTTTCTTCACCTGATGAAAGATGTCCACCAGGGCCTCCACGGTGAGTTTCTTTTTATCCTCGCCCCGCACATCCAACAGGATCTTTCCTTCATCCAGCATGAGGAGCCGGTTGCCCATGGCGATGGCGTCGGCCATGTTGTGGGTGATCATCATGGCGGTCAGGCCGTATTCATCGATGTAGCGGTTGGTCAGATCCAGCACCAGCCGGGCGTTCCGGGGATCCAGGGCGGCGGTGTGTTCGTCCAGCAGGATCAGGTCGGGCCGGGAGAGGGCCATCATCAGCAGAGTCAGGGCCTGCCTCTGCCCTCCCGACAGGAGCCCCACGTTGTCCTTGAGCCGGTTCTCCAGCCCCATGGAGAGGTCTTTCAAATACCCTTGAAATTCCCGGCGCCGCCGGTTATTCAGGTTGATTTTCAGCCCCTTAAACCCCTTGCGCAGGGTGATCATCATGTTGTCTTCCAGGGTCATGTTGGAGGCGGTACCCAAAAGGGGATTCTGAAAGATCCGGCCCATGTAGGCGGCCCGCCGGTACTCCGGTTCCCGGGTGATGTCCCGGCCTTTGAAGAAGATATGCCCCGAGGTGGGCTGATGGGTGCCGGCGGTGAGGTTGAAGAGGGTGGATTTTCCCGCCCCGTTGCTGCCGATGATGGTGATAAAATCCCCCTGATCCACCTGCAGATCCAGGTCCTGAATCACCTGTTTTTCGTTCACCGTGCCGGGGTGAAAGACCATCCCCGCTTTTTTCAGACTAAGCATCCTTCTTCCTCCGTCCCCGAAAGTAGTTTTTCTTACTGAGGATCAGGGCCAGGATGATCAGGAGGCCGGTGATCAGCTTCAGGTCGTTGGGGGTCATTTTGATATGGTAGCCGTAGTACCGGGCCAGGTACATGAGAGCCCGAAAAAGGATGGATCCCAAAATCACCCGGAGGGTGAGAATTCCTATCCGGTTGGACCGGAGGAGAAACTCACCAATCATCACCGAGGCCAGGCCGGATACCACGATGCCCAGGCCCAGGTTAACGTCGGCAAACCCCAGGTACTGGGCGGCGAAGGCCCCGGAAACCGCCACCAGGCCGTTGGAGAGGGAGACGCCTATCACCTTCAGGTGCTCGGGGTTCACCCCCTGGGATATCACCAACTGTTCATTTCCCCCCAGGGCCCCCAGGGTCAGGCCCATATCGGTGTGAAAAAACAGGTCCAGCAGCACCTTCAGCACCGCCAGCACCAGGAAGAAAAAGCCCAGAATCGCCCACTCCCGGGAGAGCCCCAGGTGCCCCGCCGCCGCCACCACCTTGGTCAGGATGGTATCCACCCGCAGCAGGGGCAGGTTGGCCCGGTTGCCCAGAATCCGGATGTTCACCGAATAGAGCATGGTCATGGTCAAAATCCCCGCCAGGAGGTTGGGAACTTTCAGCTTGTTGTGGATCACCGCCGTCACCAGACCCGCCAGAACACCGCCTGCGAAGGCGGCGCCGATGGCGAGAAAGGGAGGAACCCCCTTGAACAGAAGGGCGGCCATTACGGCCGCCCCCAGAGGAAAGGATCCATCCACGGTCAGGTCGGGAAAGTCCAGGATGAAAACCCCCAAGGCCATGATCCCGTAGATCAGTCCCTCAACCAGGATTCCTTCTATCATAAATCTTAACCCTTCTGCCGGATCACGGCGCCGTCTTTGACCACCGTCCTCGCCCCCTTCACCAGGTCTTCGGGGAGGGCGATGCCCAGGGCCGCCGCGGTATCTACGTTGATCAGCAGGTCCACCGCCGCAGGATCGGTCATGAACAGGGTGGGCAGGGATGCGGGGGAAGCGCCGTCGAGGATTTTAGCGGCCATCTTGCCGGTTTCCACCCCCATGGCGTAGTAGTCAAAGCCCCAGGCCGCCAGCACCGGAGTTTCTTCCGCGGAGGAAGGGTCGGCGGACATGACGGGAACCCCCGCCCGGGTGGCCACATCCACCAGGGAAGAGAGGGCCGAAACCACCGTGTTGTCGGTGGAAACGTAGAAACCGTCCACCCGGCCCGCCAGGGCTTGCGCGGCCTGCATCACCTCCGCCGAATTGGTCACGGATGATTCGACAAACTCGATGCCCAGCTCGGCGCAGGCTTCTTTGGCCATCTGCTCTTTCACGGGGGTCATGTCGGAAACACCGGTGACGTTGCCTTCCCCGGCGTCGTAGGAGGAAACCAGTCCCGCCGAAACCGGGTCGGTCACCGCCGCGTAAAGCACGGGAATGTCTTTGATGCCGTTGGCCAGGGCGATGGCCGTGGGGGTGGCGATGCCCACCGCCAGGTCTACCTTATCGGCCTTGAATTTGGTGGCAATGGAGGCGGCGGTGTTGCCGTCGGCGTTGGCGTTCTGCAGGTCGTAAACCGCATCGGCGTACCCGGCTTGGGCCAAGCCGTCCTGTATCCCCTGCTCGATGGCGTCCAGGGCGGGGTGGGTGACGAACTTGGCAATGCCGATGGTAACAGGCCCGGCTTCGGCGGCAGCCTCTTCTTTAGAACCGCCGCAGACGGCCAGTACCGTCATCACCGCCAGAACGGCGGCGGCTAACATAATCAAACTAGCGTTCTTTTACATAGTAACACCCGAAAGATATCCTTTTCTGCAAATCCTGTCAATATAAAATTTATGCTCCAACAGATACTGTTGGAGCATAAAATACCTTAAAAACGCCAAAAATGATGCTTAAGTCCAATTTTGATGAAGGGCTTCTATTATTAAATAAAACGAAGATGGAGAGGAGGGGTGCCTGCGCGATTTTTTCTGAGCGCAGGT
>CAYYNJ010000252.1:0-5056 GCA_964472775.1 uncultured Spirochaetaceae bacterium | reverse complement strand
CAGGGTGGCCAGAGAGGCGGTGTACCAGGACCGGTACTCCTGCCGGGGGGGGGGGGTCATATCTTTCCAGAATTGTCTCATCGGCGGTCCTCCGGGGCGGAAAAATCAGGCTTCCGCGGGGTTTCATTTTTTTTGTCGCAGTTAATACCGTAAGGTATCGGAAATTTCGAAGATTCTCAAGGTTTCTCCCCGGAGGGAAGGTTTTTTTGCTATATTCATAGGGAAAAGCAACGCTTTTCTTCTCCCCATTCTCTGCCATCGGGGTAGCAACACTGCCCGGGCTCGCGGCTAACGCCGTGTTTTTATAGGAGTTTTAAATGTTGGAAATTAATAAAACCGCCCCGGCTTTTTCGCTGGAAAATGACCAGGACCAACTGGTTTCGCTTGATCAGTTCCGGGGCCAAAAGGTGGTACTCTACTTTTATCCCAAAGACGATACCCCGGGATGCACCACCGAGGCATGCGGGCTCCGGGATGTGTACGACAGGATTAGGGAAAAAGGGGCGGTGGTTATTGGAATCAGCCCCGACCCGCCGGGGAAACATGATAGGTTCCGAAAAAAGTACGGCCTCCCCTTTCATCTCCTCTCCGATCCTGATCATCAGGTTCTTGAGGCCTACGATGCCTGGGCAGAAAAACAAATGTACGGGAAGAGCTTCATGGGAGTAGTCAGATCCACGGTGATCATCGATGAAGAGGGGGTGGTTCGGGTACTATTCCCCAAGGTGAAACCGGCGGATCATCCCCGGGAAATTCTGGAGGCCCTGGAAGGGTGATCTCTTTCATGGTACTCTAAGGATATGCGTGCGGTAATTCAGCGGGTCAGCCAGGCATCGGTGACCATCAACTATAGTCAAAAACGTTCCATCGGCCCGGGGCTGCTGGTTCTTCTCGGGATAGCCCCCGACGATCAGGAGGAAGACCTGGCGTGGCTGGCGGCCAAGATCCCTGCCCTGCGGATCTTCCAGGATCCCGAAGGGCGGATGAACCTGTCGGTGAAAGATACGGCGGGGGATATCATGGTGGTAAGCCAGTTTACCCTCTTCGCCTCTACCAAAAAAGGCAACCGTCCCGGATTCAGCCTCTCGGCGCCTCCGGCCCATGCCATCCCCCTCTACCAGGAGTTTGTCCGGCGGATCGAAGAGATTCTGGGCAAACCGGTGCCCACCGGCGAGTTCGGTGCCCACATGGATCTTGATATCCAGAACAACGGTCCGGTCACCATCCTCATGGATTCTAAAAACCGAGAGTAACTCCCCTCTTTAGTCCAGACCGAGACGGCGCCGCAGTTCCGGCGGATAGGGCTGAATCGCCCCGGGCTGGGTCACCACATGGGAAGCCACTTCCTGGGCCCTCCGGCCGGACCATTCCACATCACCGGTACGCCCGTAGAGGGTCACCAATGCGGCGGAGAAGCTGTCCCCCGCCCCCACCGTGTCCACCGCCTTTACCGGCGGCGGGGTAATCACACTCTTTTCCCCCGCCCCGTGGTAGATCACCGCCCCCCGGGCGCCGTAGGTCAGGCAGAGCAGCTCTAGGTCATAATCATTCCGCAGTCTTTCGGCAAAATCATCCCCTCCTAAAACCCGGCCGTATATCAGGGGCGATATCAGCACCACTTCTTCGTCGTTTAGTTTGGCCATGGTGGCGGCCTCCAGGGAGGCTTTGATGATCTCGGGGCTGTAGTAGGCCTGCCGGATATTAACATCGAAAAACCGCCGGGGAAAACCGCCGGTGTTCCAGAGCCGCCGGAGGCTCTCCCGGCTGATCCGGCCCCGCTGGGCCAGGGTGCCGTAATAAAGGACATCCCAGCCTTCCCGGGCGATTTCCCCGCAGGTTTTATCGGAGAGTTCGATGGCGTCCCAGGCCCGGTTTTCCAGGATGGTGAAGGCAGGGATTCCCCCGGTCATCTCTACCCGGGCTTCACCGGTAGGCAGGGATGAGGAGAGCACCCGCCGGCGCCCTACCCCCAGCTCATCGAGTCTTTCCAGGGCCCGATGCCCCAACTCATCCTGCCCCAGGGCGCTGAGAATCTCCGCCTCCGCTCCGAGCTGCCGGGCGTGGCCGGCGAAATTCAGAGGGGCCCCGCCGATCTTCGGCTCCCCTTCGATGATATCCCACAAGATTTCTCCAAAGGCCAGTATTTTCTGATTCATGGCGCCCCCCCGGGTCATCATATCATCAGGAGAAAAAAGCCGCCACCGCCGGGGATTCAAAATCAAGCCGTGATTGCCCCTGCCTCCGGGGCATGCTAAAATGGCTTATACTTGATTAGATCAGGAGGTATTATGTTCTCAGAAGAAGATATCCGAGAAGAAACCGTCTTAGAGATTGGGAAAAAAATGCTCATCGCCGCCCGGACCGCCCCCAAGGGCAAGGGAACCGACAACACGGTCCTGAAACTCTGCGGTAAAGAAGAGATCAAACAGATCTCCGACCGCATCAAGCTGATGCACCAGAGAGACGGCCTGGCGGACTACTTTGTCCGGGACGCCAACTGCATCCTCAAGGCCTCGGCCATGCTGCTCCTGGGAACCCGGATCCAGTCCATGGGACTGGTCCCCTGCGGCATGTGCGGCTTTGCCGACTGTGCGGAAAAAAACAAGCATCCCAAGGTCCCCTGCGTCTTTAACACCGGTGATTTAGGCATCGCCGTGGGTTCCGCGGTGAGTGTGGCGGCGGACAACCGGGTGGACAACCGGGTTCTCTACACGGCGGGCCAAGCCGCCATGGAGTTGGGAATGATGGGAGACGGGGTGACCATCACCTACGCCATTCCCCTCTCGTCCGGTTCCAAGAGCCCCTTCTTCGACCGATAGGCCCGGGGACCCCAAGAATTAAACAGAAATAACATTTTTATTAACTTTTTGTTTAATTAAGCGGTGACTTTCATGAAATCCCGTGTTACCCTCTCTGCATAAACAACTCTTCATGAAGAGAGAGGCACGGGATGTTAACACTCAAGCAAGGAAAGGATATTCTCACCGCCCTGGGCGGAGTGAACAACAGTAAAGAGGCGGCGGATCTTTTTGAAAAAACCCTGAACCTGGAGAACTTTAAAAAGCTTCAGACCATCGGCAACGAGGAGGCGCGTCTCAAAATAGCCAACGCCATCGCCCTTACCCAACCCGAATCGGTCTTTATCCACAGCGGTTCGGAAGAAGACCGCCGGTGGATCAAAGAATACAGCCTGAAAACAGGTGAAGAATCCGCCCTGGCGAAAAAGAACCATACCATTCACTTTGACCTTCCCGAAGATCAGGGGCGGCTGGTGAACAACACCGCCTACATCGTCAATCCCGGGGAAACAATCAGCACCCTGGCCCGGAAAGAGCTGCGCGATTCTGCCTCTGACCACCTGAAAACCCACATGACGGGGATCATGAAGGGGATGGTCATGATGGTGGGGTTCTACTCCCGGGGCCCCGTGGGGGCTCAAGGATCGATCCCCGCCCTGGAGATTACCAGCTCCGCCTACGTGATGCACAGCGCCGACATCCTCTACCGCCACTGCTTTGACCGGTTCGATGCGGAAGTGGAGCGGTACGGCCTTTTCTTCACCAACCTTCACGGCCAGGGACAAAACCGGCCCGAAGATATTCCCGACGCCCGGATCTACATG
Organism: uncultured Spirochaetaceae bacterium; assembly: GCA_964472775.1. Classification (GTDB taxonomy): domain Bacteria; phylum Spirochaetota; class Spirochaetia; order UBA9216; family UBA9216; genus CAYYNJ01. The sequence continues at coordinate 1,434 of CAYYNJ010000252.1, read as the reverse complement.
GACCGAAGCTGGCTCACCACCTACAGCCTCTACTGCACCTACGCCGGCAATACCCTGCTTTTGAAAAAAGGAAACCATCGTTTTGCCGTGGACATCGCCACCTATTTAAAACGGGGACGGGAACTGTCGGAACACATGTTCATCACGGGAATCTCCGGACCCGGAGGAAGAAAGACCTACATCGCCGGAGCCGCCCCTTCGGGCTGCGGCAAAACCACCACCGCCATGGTGGGCAGCGACTTTATCGGCGACGACCTGGCCCAGATGTGGATCGATAAAGACGGAACCTGCCGGGCGGTGAATCCGGAGAAAGGAATCTTCGGAATAGTTGAGGACCTTAACCGCCAGGGGGATCCGTATCTCATGGATTGCCTCCGGGGCGACGGCGCCGAGGTAATCTGGTCCAACGTCCTGGTGGATGAAAACGGGGTACCCCAATGGACCGGTAACGGCGAGGAGCCGCCCCGAAGGGGCCGCAACTACCAAGGGGAATGGCACCAGGGAAAAACCGACGAAAAGGGCAATCCCCTGCCCCTCTCCCACCCCAACTCCCGGTGCACCCTGGAAAACATCAATATTGCCAACTACAACGCCGCCGACGCGGAAGATCCCGCGGGGGTACAGATCAAGGTGGTTACCTATTCGGGCCGCGATTCCGACACCCTGCCCCCGGTTTGGGTGGCCCGCAATCCCGACCACGGGGTGGCCTTGGGCGCCTCCATCGTCTCCAAGGCCACCGCCACCGAACAGGGCGCCACGGGGGTAAACCGTCAACCCTGGGCCAACGCACCCTTTATCCCCGGCCCCCTGGCGGATCACATGGACGCCCAGTTCCGTTTTTACAACTCCCGCTATTTCACCGGGGTGGGACGGCCCATCATGGCGGGGCTCAACTACTTTTTGACCCACGAAAGCCGGGGAAGCGAGGGTTCTGGTTTGCTGGGAGAAAAACGGGATGTCAAGGTGTGGCTCCAGTGGCTGGACCGGTACGTCCACGGTGAAGCCGCCGCCCTGGACACCCCCATCGGCAGCATCCCCCTCTATAAAGACCTGAAGAAGCTCTTTACCGGCATCGGCAAGGAATACCCCCGTGAACTCTACCGGATGCAGTTTTCCCTCTACATCGACAACATCCTGCGCCGGATAAACCTGCAGACCCAGGCGTACCAGAAAGAGGAAGGGGTGACCCAGAGGCTTTTCACCGTATACGAAGAACAGAAGGAAGGGCTTGAGAGGCTGAAAGAGTGGTTCGGCCCCGTGGTGACCCCGGAACAGCTGGAATCCCGGGGGGAGGCGACACCCCGGATCCCCCGGAAAGTGCGGCATCTGACGGCGTGACGGCGTTCCCACGCGGCGCGTGGAAAACGCCCCGGAACCGCTTTTACGGGAAGGTACGCAAGGCCCTCTTTTTCAGGGTCGGTCATTCAGTAGGGG
>CAYYNJ010000251.1:0-5089 GCA_964472775.1 uncultured Spirochaetaceae bacterium | reverse complement strand
AGAGGTAGGGAAGACTCACCACCGAACCGCCGGTGGAAAGATAATCCCGGTCCTGAAGATAATAGACAAAGAAGTTCTGATCACCCTTGTTTAAGAGAAGTTTTTTCTCATCCGAGGATACCCAGAAGGCGTCGAAATTACCGTCAAATTCGAAGGGAATCTTCCCCACCAGGGTGCCCCGTTCCAGAAGATTCCGGTAGAGGGTGGATGTAAACAGTTCTGCCCCGAGAATCTTAAAAACTAATTTTCCCGACACCAGGAAGAGATCCCCCTGGTTCGTCCAGAAAACACTTCTCAGGCTTCCCTTGCCCAGGGACCTATACTCTTCCGGCAGGATCTGATCAGAAAGGTATTGGCCGATGGAGAAATAGTAGATATTCTCTCCCTTGGTGTAGACAAAATAACGGGAATCGCCGGACCAGCTGATCTGCCCCCGGCTGTAATTCAGGGCCACCTTCTCAACCAGGAGAATCTCTTTACCCCCCGCCAGATCTTTGAGGTAAAGATCGGCATCCCCGGCACTGACGGGCTGCTGGTACACCAGGTACCTTCCGTCGGGAGAAGCCTCAAGGGAGGCGGTTTTTCCCACCCCTATTTCTCCGCCCGCCGAGAAGGCGGGAACCTCGGAGAGGGGGGACAGGCCCTTAAACCCCTCCTCTGTCCGGAATAGACCGAACCGGTTCTGAATCTGCAGACGTCCCCCGTTCCCCAACAGAGAAACCCTCTCGGGGAAAAAAGTAAGCTGGGACAGACTCTTTTCCGCCAGATCAGAGCTGAAGAGGGCCCGGTATTCACCGAACACCGGGCTGTCGGTGCGGGCCGAAAACAGCAGGGTCCCCGAGGGGTCGAGGTCAAGCCCTTCGAAGGTAACCTGCGCTCCCAGGGGAGAACAGACCAGCACCACGGCGATAAACAGATATACCAAGGGTAGACGTTTCATATCTTTCTATTTTTCGGCATAAACCTTCAAAAATCTGAGGAAATTCGTACGCATCTCCCTCCGAATGCGGTTCGAGGACAGACCATCCCGGGCTAACCCATCCGGGCCAGCACGTCCTCCGGGGTCCCGGAGAAGGGGCCCGGCTGCTCCATTTTGATGGAACAGAGAGCCGCGGCGTAACTCACCGCCTCCTGGGGATCGGCGTCCAACCGTTTCGCCATGTAAGCGGCAAAGGTGGTGTCTCCCCTCCCGGTCCGGCCGGATAAGTTGGCCGGGGTAAAGGGAGCCCGGAACAGTCCGTCACGGGTCCGCACGATAACCTCGTTATTGTGGGTTAAAACCACTTCATCGGCTCCCCGGTGGTGAAGAATATCCGCCGCCTTCTCCCGGTTCTTCTCGCCGGTGAGAATTTCCGCCTCCGCCGCATCGGCTTTGAAATAGGTGATGTATTCCATCATCTCACCCATCCTGTCCCAGTTGCGGAAGAGCAGCTTGCCCTCTTCACTGCAGCGCAAGAGCCCCTGGGCGTCGATCCCCACCGCTCCCTGCTCCGCCAGAAAGGGGATAAATTCATCGGGAATTTCGCCCCGGAAAAGCCCCGCCATATGGTAGATCCGGCTGCTGGTGGAGGGGAAATCTTCCCGTGAGAAAGGATCCGCCTGAGAGAGAAGCCTCACATGGCGGCGTTCCCGGTCTGCGGAAAGGTAGATGTTCTCTATGCTGGTGGACACCGGCGAATCCTGCCGGGTCACCTTTACCCCGTTATTCCGCATCACATCCAGGGCCTGGTCGTCTTCGGCGGAACACTTGGTGATGACGTGAACCTTCTTCCCTGAACGGGCGGCGGCAATGGATGAGTAGATCACCGGGCCTCCGGTAAAACGCTGCTCCTCTTCTCCATAGATCATGATGTCCCGGGATATATGTCCTATCATGGTGATGTCAAAACTCATTGGTGCTGGTCCTCTCTTAGTGACTGCAATACTTTTCCCACCCCGCCTTCATTATTCGTAGGGGCAATTGTGTCGGCCGATAGTTTCAGCTCTGCCCGGGCGTTTCCCATGGCTACGCCCAGACCGGCAAACTCGAGCATCTCCGTGTCGTTCAGGTTATCCCCAAAACAGACAACCTCTTCCCGGTTTACACCGAGAATCTTGATGAGACCCGCTAAGGCGGTTCCCTTATTGGCCCCCGGGGGAAGAAGTTCAAGAAAGTGGTTTTCCGACTGAATCAGGTTCGCCGGGGCGCCGCAGATCCTGTTGAAATCCTCCCGGTAGGAGGGAAACAGCCCTCCGTCGCCGATCATCAGCACCTTGGTGATGGTCTTATCCAGCAGGGATTCGACTGAATCTGCCAGGAGACAGGAGAATCCGTCTCCTTTTTCGTAGGTGCTGATGGCCTCAGTCCTTTCCAGGATGTAGCCCTCCCCGCGGGAGTAAAAAATATGATCAAAGGGATATTTCTCCCGGAGCTCCACAATCCTCAGAAGGTCCGCCCTTTCTAAATGCCGTTCAAGGAGAACTTCTTTTTTCACGGGATGGTAGATTTTGGCCCCGTTATAGAGAATCAAGGGGACATCCAGCCCCAGCTCCCGGACATAACGATCCACGGACTTTTCAATCCTCCCGGTGGCCAGGGTGAATAAGCCTCCCTCCCGGCGAAAACGGGTGATCATCTCCAGATTCAGGGCCGGTATCCGCTTGGCATCATCGACCAGGGTCCCGTCGATGTCACAGACCACAAGCTTGTAGCGCCCCATCATCCCTCCGTCGGTCGGTTATCTTCGAGAATCCGAAGACTCTCCCAATTGAAGGAAACCGCCACCGGTTCTTCCACCCGGTAGAACTTTGTTTCCTGGGGAAAGTAGGATTCCACCCTAAGAAGCCGGTCACCCACCTGGATCTCATATTCCACAAAATTACCGAAGAAGATGGCCTTTCGGACCACCCCGTCAAAATCACCCTTGCCGGGATCGGACACCTTGATGGACTCGGGACGGGCCACCGCTTTATACCGGGGCGCCTTTCCGGTAAAATCTTTACCCGGCCGGGGCAGATGGAACTGGCGTCCCAGAAGCTCCACATCAGCCCCCTCTCCGGCGGCGGAAACGGTGCCGCAGGGCAGAAAGTTGGATTTTCCGATGAAATCAGCCACAAAGAGGGAGGCAGGATCGTTGTAGAGTTCCCAGGGGCTGCCCACCTGCATGATGCGGCCTTCATTCATGAGAACCACCTTGTCGGAAATGGCCATGGCCTCGGCCTGGTCATGGGTAACGTAGAGGCTGGTGATGCCCAGACGCTGCTGGAGAGACCTAAGTTCGTCTCTCATGTACTCCCGCAATTTGGCATCCAGGTTTGACAGGGGTTCATCGAAGAGAAGAACCTTCGGTTCAATAACCACCGCCCGGGCCAGGGCTACCCGCTGCTGCTGACCGCCGGAAATCTTGGAAGGGAGCCGGTTCTCCATACCCCGAATCTGCATGAGATCGATGATCTCATTGGTCCGCCTCTTTATCTCTTCTTCGGGGAGCTTCTGAATTTTCAATCCGTATCTGATGTTGTTAAAGACGGACATATGGGGGAACAGGGCGTAAGACTGGAACATCATGGCCATGTCCCTCTTGTTCGGCGGTACCGACTCGATGGATTCGCCGCCCAGAAGAAGTTTCCCCGAAGTGATGCTCTCAAAGCCGGCCACCATCCGGAGGGTGGTGGTCTTGCCGCACCCCGAAGGTCCTAACAGGGTGGTAAGCTCACCGGACTTAATGTCCAGATCGATGTTGTCCACCGCCGTCACTTCTCCGGAGCCGTCAAGGCTGGGGAATTTTTTCGTCAATTTTATCAATTTAAGACCGCTGCTTTTAGCCTTTATTTCTTCTTCAATCCTGTTCTTCATTTGAAACCTTTCCTTGCTTTCACGTTGGTATCGGGAGCTATCCGGTTGACCAGAAAATTTAAGAGGTAAATGGCCGCCATGATGACGACTATCATAATGACAATGTAGGCGGCGGCATCGCTGTACTGGCTCACCTCAAACAGGGAAAAAATCCTGGTGGTTACCACATTCCAGCGCGCCGAAACCAGGAAGATGATGGCGCTCACCGCCGTCATGGCCCGGACAAAGGAGTAAACCAATCCCGAGAAAAAGGCCCCCTTGATCAAGGGCAGGGTCACCTGGAAAAAGGTCTGAAAACTGCTGGCCCCCATGTTGACCGATGCTTCCTCTATGGAGGGATCTATCTGCATCAAGGCCGAGGTGGCCCCTTCTATACCCACCGGCAGGTTCCGGAACACAAAAACACAGACAAGAATCAGCGCCGTTCCCGTGAGCATGAAAGGTTTGTCATTAAAGGCCAGAATAAAACTGATACCCACCACCGTGCCGGGCAGGGCGAAGGTAAGGAGAGAAGCCAGGCTCATATAGCTCTTTCCGATAAAGTTCTTCCGAACCGTCAGAAAGGCAATGGCCATGCCCGTCAGCCCCGTGATGGGGGTGGCGATCACCGCTAACAAGATGGCGTTTTTCAGAGGCTTCAGCCCGATGGAGACGACGTAACGGAAATGATCCATGGTGAGGGAGTAGTCGATTCCCCAAACCTTCACGAAGGCACCCAGGATGACCGTTCCGTAGAACAGGACAATTATGGCCGAGAAGAGAAGGCAGAGGGCGAAGAGGGGCACCACAATGTGCTTTTCATCGATTTTTGTCCGGTTCTGAGAAGGCTTACCCGTTACGGTGACAAACCCCTTGCCGCTGACCCAGTATTTCTGAAGCAGAAAGGCGATGAGGCTGGGGATGAGCAGCATGATGGACAGGATGGACCCGGTCCTGAGGTCGTACATCCCGGTGATGGCCCGGTAAGCCTCCACTCCCAGGGTGGGAAAACCGCCTCCGATAACGGCGGGGTTGCTAAAGTCCTGCAGCGACTGGATGAAGACCAGGAGCAAGGCGCTGAAGATCCCCGGGAGGGAAAGAGGAAAAGTGACGGTCCAGAAGATCTTCCAGCGGGAGGCGCCCAGGTTGAGGGCCGCATCCTCCACGGAAGCATCGATGGCCTGCAGAATTCCCGACAGGGTCAGGTAGGCCACGGGGAAAAAAGAAAGGACCTGGCCGAGGATGAGGCCGTGCAGTCCGTAGACGTTGAAATCG